>PHAM01000094.1 GCA_002841685.1 Elusimicrobia bacterium HGW-Elusimicrobia-2
TATGCGCTCCCCCTTGTAAAAACCGAAAGGAATATCTTCAGCTTTCAGCCTTGAGCTTATCTGCACACCCGCGCCGAAGACAACCGCCGCGGGAAACATGCTTTCAAGCAGAGAGCGGAACTCCTCAAACACGCGCGGGTCTTCTACAACTTCACCGCCTATTTTTATCACATTCATAAAATTCCCCCCGAATTCACACGCCCTCGCTAAATGCAGCCGCAGCTGCAAGTGCGCCGTGGCGTGCGTCTCACGCTTCCGTCACCGGGCGCGCTCTTTTACCTATTTTAAAGCCCGTGAGCTTATCTGTGTATTCCATAACCTCATTGAGGGCTTTTTCCAGTTCTTTCTCCTGGGCGGAAATATCCCCGCTCTCGTCAAAATATAGCGGCCTTGCGTGAGACAGCGCTATTTTATTAAAAGGTAACGGCACAATAAATTCGTCCCACCGCCCGAGGACAAGTGCCCTCTTAGCGGAGAACGCCAGAGGCACGACGGGACAGCCGCTTTTACGCGCGGCGTAAACAACCCCGGGATGCACTTTTCTCAAAGGCCCTCTCGGTCCGTCGGGGGTAAAAGCGCATTTGGAGCCGCTCCTGAGTTTTTTTATCATTGCGGCCAGAGCCCTCATACCGCCACTGCTGGTTGACCCCCTCACCGGCCCATAACCCAGCTTTTCGGTAAGAGCCGACACATAAGAGCCGTCACGGGATTCGCTGATAATAATGTTTATTCCCCTGAACCTGTGCGTGTAGATGAGAAAAAGCTGCCTGCCATGCCAGAAAGCGTATATGAATGGCTTGCCGCTGTCTCTCAGCTCTTCAAATCCGGGAGCGTTGTCTTCTTTCAGCGACGAGGTGAACGCAACAAAATAAAGATACGCCCTGCCCAGCGCCGTAATCAGAGACATCGCAGCTCTTCCCCTTCACAAAAAATCTTTTTATTGTTTTTCATTATGTAACGGTCAGAATACTATTAAAACTTCCGCCCCCCGGTCAAGCGAAAAAATTTGCTTGGCTGGGAATAGGAAGGGACATCGTGACCCCCCTGGGAAGAAATATAGGTTTATCAGGTTGATTTGTTTTGGGGAAGGATATGAAAAGAAGATAAGGATTA
>PHAM01000007.1 GCA_002841685.1 Elusimicrobia bacterium HGW-Elusimicrobia-2
GCAGTGGGTGGAATTTACAAGCAATGACAGTTACGCGGTACTCCCGTCGTCATATCAGTTTACGACGACGGATGCCGGAGTGCATTCATGGACAAACGGAGTGACATTCAAGACATCCGGAGCGGGGAAGAAGCTGACTTTGCAGGATGAAGACGATGTCCCCGCGATTTCAACGACGACGACATACGGGGTAATTCCGGGCGATTTGCAGTATTTCCAGGTGAGCGTCACTCCGCAGGCGGGAGACCCGAATAAAGCAAAAGGAATAACCGCCGGTTGGCTGTCGGAAATCGTGGTTACGGCTTATGACGGACAAAAGGATTATAACGCTTCCGCGCGGACGGGAGGGAATATAAAGACGAATTATGTGGGTACGGCAAAATTCAGCGCGTCCGATTCCGCGGCGCGGATACCGGCTGATTATAAGTTTACGACATTCGGCAGTCCCGACGACGACGGAAGCCACACATGGGCCGTTGCCTCGTCTACGGGAGTGACTTTCAAAACAAAGAATATGAACGGCGCGTGGCTCGCGGTCAAGGATTCGGTGGTAAGCGTTTCTTCCGGTTCGGCAAAAAATTTAATTATTTATCCGGGCCAGAAAACGAGTTTTAATGTGACGGTCGCCACCGGCCCTCACACGGCCGGTCACAGTCCCGTGGATATGGCCGTTTCCGCCGTTGACTTGTACGGCAATAGATGTTCAACAGGGAATTATAATTATACAGGCGCGGCGGCATTTACTTCATCCGACGGTAAAGTTTATTTTGGGAACACAAAATCGACGACGACATATACTTTTACAACAGGCGTCGGAGGGGACAACGGTTATCATTTGTTTTCTTCCACAGTTCAGTTCAGAACAGTGGGAACACATTTGGTAAACGCGAATGACGGTTCAATCACAGGCCAGAAAACCGGGATAAAAGTGAATCCCGCCCCCGCGAGCAAATTTACAGTAACGGTTTCAACAACTGTGACGGCAGGCGTATGGAATACTGTCACCGTTGAGGCGCTTGACGTTTATAACAACAGAGACACAAATTACGATTCGCTTTACGATGACGGCGAAGGAATAAAATTCAGCGGTTCCGCGGGAAGTTCTTTTGATACGGCCTGGCCGGCCGGCACAGAGGACTTTCTCGCCGTATCGCTTGGAATTCAAGAATATTCGGAACAGGCGAAATTCATAATTGCGGGGACAGGGAATTCTGTCACGGTTTCTTCAGGAGCAATTACGGGAACGCAGTCGGGCATTAAAGTCCAAAACGCTGCCGCAAATTATTTTACGCTTGACCAGTACACAAATCCGCTTACGGCGGGAGCGCAGTCATTTTTAAGGGTGACGGCAAAAGACGCATTCGGGAACAAGTGCGCCGACCCTGCATATACAGGGGGAGTTGAATTTACCTCATCTGATAGCGGGGCAAAATTTGACACTTACGCCGCGGCCGGAGAGCAGTCAACATACACTTTTGTGACAGGTGACATCGGTTGGAAGACATTTTCGGGGGGGCTTGGCTTCCGGCTTTATACAACGGGGCCGCAGGAAGTGAGGGTTCACAGAATCGCCGGCTATTCTGTGACCGGGGCGACAGCTACGATAACCGTTAATCCCGCGACGCTTGACCACTTTGCCGTCGGGTGCTCTACAAATCAGACATTCGATGAAAGATATTCAATAACCGTTGAGGCAAAAGATATTTTTGAAAACAGGGTGACGGTTTACGCGGGGACAATCACATTTTCTTCCCTTGGCTCGCCTGTTGATTTTATACCGGCAACATATAGATTTTCTTCCGGATACGGCGGCGCGGATTATGGTATTCACATATTTGAAGCTGCGAATTACGGCGTAAAATTTTCAACGAGGGGAACATGGTATGTGAAAGCAGCGGATAACAGCGCAGCTAAAGAGGGACAGCAGTCCGGAATTTATGTTACGACCCGCCCTGACTCAAAACTGACATTTCCCGCGAATAATGACAATATAAACGCCCTCACGCCGCCCGCGATTGCCGGTACTCTTTACGACGATGAAAGCGTCATTGAACTGAAAATAAAAATAATCAAAGGCACTGACCAATGGGATGAATCTATCTCCAATTGGGTTGCGTATGAATATTGGAACGTTTGTAATGTCTATTCATCTTCATGGACATATACGGCAACCCAGCCCGGCTGGATATCAGGGGGTAATTTTAAAATTGTTTCAAGAGCAAAGGACAACAAAAATAATTTTGATGTAAATCTTACGACAATAACATTTCTCTTTGACAATGACGCCCCCATTACCGTTTTTACTGTTCCTCTGCAGGGCGGCCACAGGAACACCGTTCCGTTCAGAGTTGAGGGTACGGCTGTTGACGAGCCTGCAAATGATTCGGGGCTAGCGGAATTAAAAATAAAAATTGCGCAAATGAGGCCGCCGACTCTTACCGATGGTGCGACTTATTACTGGGATGAGTTTACAAAAGCATGGGTCAGTGTTGACCCGGGCTGGTCATCTGAAACAGCAGGGGAATACTGGATTCAAGAGACAACTCCCACATGGGGAACCCCCGCTGACGGTTTACGATACAACATTTTCGCGTATCACAAAGATTTTGCGGGGAATACCGAAAGCACAAAAACCGTGACATTTATATATGACAAAACGGCGCCGGACTCGTATGTGGGCAAACCGGTCAATCCTTTTGAGAGTGACGTGTCGCTTACCAAAATTTGGGGAACAACCGTTGACCATCCTGATGCGCCCTACTGGAATTCGGGTGTGGGCAGCGCCGAGGTGAGAATTTCATCCGGTTCCGGCACAGGAATTTACTGGAACGGAAGTTCGTGGGAAAGTTTAACTCCCGAAAACGCCTGGCAGAATGCCTCTCTCTGGACTTCTTCATGGACTTATACTTCGGGAATTCCGGGCTGTTTTTCGGAGGGTTTGACTTATGTGGTGAATTCCCGCGCGAAGGATCTCACCACATCAGACGGAACAAGCAACCCGAATATAGAAGTTTCAATAACGACGCAGACATTTATATATGACACAACCGAACCGCAGTCGTGGATGACCGTTCCCGCCAACGCAGCAGAATATGAAACGATGAATAGCATCTACGGCACGGCTTCGGATTCTTTGCCGGGCGAGGTTGATAATGTCAAAATAAAAATAAAGCAGATTTCCGGAGGAAACTACACCGGGCAATTCTGGGACTGGCAGAACGATGCATGGAGTGGTTCTCCCGCGCAGGAATGGTCTTCACCGATTACACCGGCAGGTCAAAATTGGAATATAACTACATCGGGAATCAGTTGGGAAGCTACGGCCGACGGCGTTGAGTATTACACTTATTTCAGGGCTTCTGATAAAGCGGGAAATATTGAGGCGGAAGATTATCATTCATGGACATTCAAGTCTCCGTATCCGGATACTGTCGTAACGAGCCTTCTGGGCACGGGCCTGAACCCTAATTATTATTTCAAGCCCTCTCAGATACAGGGAACGGCCGATCAGTACACAACGGCGAACAGCGTGTGGGTCATCCTCTCCTCGGCGCCGTCTTACGGCACTTTCTGGAATAACGATGCGGAATCGTGGGGATCTTCTTATGAGAATCTTGTTGATACTCCAACAGGATCTTTCCCAGCCGGCAACCCGTGGACTTTCACTATTTCGACAAAGGCGTGGGTTAATGGAACCAAATATTTGGCTAAATCAAAGGGGCAGGGGCCTGCCGGCGACGAGCAGGATCTGACAGACAGATATTTTGTCATTGACCAGACAAAACCGGATTCAGAAACCATAAATCCCGCCGACGGCGAGCACGATACGACGCTCGCTCAGATTTCGGGCACATCCTGGGATTACGCTTTGGGTAAAGTGGGGGGGGCGGAGATCATAATACAGAATGCCTCGCTCGGTTATTATCAGGAAGGATCCTGGAGCGGTTCCGTTCACTGGATAAGCTGTTTGCCGGTTGACGGGGATTTTGATTCTATCGGCGAAGGCTGGAAATGGAAAGTTGATTATCCGACGGAGTGCTGGAAAGAGGATGGCAACTATACGATACAGTCAAGGGCTAAAGATAAGGTCACGCCTTCGGCTAATGTTGAGCCGTCGCCCTATTACAGCGTTGGTATTGTCATTGACAATTCCCCGCCGTCGTCCTGGATGATTACGCCCACGACCTACACATATTACTATAACAGCCTTGCGTTGATTAAAGGAACAGGCGCCGACGACGCCCCCGGGTTATGGAATAGTATAAAATTTCAGATACTGAATGTTGACACAACCCGATTCTGGGATGGCGGCTCATGGCTTTTTGGACCGAGTGAGTACTGGCTCACAAACACCGATCCTGATATGTCAATTTACTCTTCTTCATGGACTTATACGGGCGTCAGCTGGCTGTCGGGTTATAAATACCGTCTGACGGAATTGGGGATTGACAAAGCGGGGAATATTGAGACATCTTCGCATACGGCGTTTATTCTTTACGATAATCAAAAGCCTCTTTCCGGCGGAACACAGCCTTCTCCCGCCGGTTATTATAATGCGCTTGATGAGATTACGGGAACTGCCGCAGATTATACGGTCGGGCAGCAGAGAGTTTCAGATGTGAAGGGTGTGAAAATAGCTTACAGAGGATTAACTCTGCCCAACACAAATTATTGGAATCAGAGCGATTGGACGGACACAAGCCCTAAATGGTTTGACGCTGATTATTCAAAGGTGACGGATAATTGGGTTGAAGATGGGGAAAATCCTTTTGATAATGATCCTAAGCCATCAGACGGTCAATATCAGGTTATAATGCAGCCGTATGACGAGGCGGGTAATTATAATACGAATTATACTACTGCGACATTCACATGGGATAGAACGGCCCCGGGATTCAGTAATATTACGCCATCTACCGGAGCGACGGTAAAAATAATGGATGCGGCAGTGAAGCTCGGCGAAAAAATGACTGTCGGCGAAACAAAGGTTATTTATTACGCCGAATCAAGTTGGAATACCGAGACAGTAAATTCTTCTTACACGGCGATATTAAGCGCGGAGCAGTGCGTTGATACGACAACCGTTCAGTCAATTCCCGCCTCTCAGTTTGATGGGGCGCTCATTGACGGAAATAAATATAAACTGAAAATTACGGGGCAGGACATTGCGGGCAATCAGGACGACGGTTCGTGGTTTACCGGCGGCACAATTTTTGACCAGACTGAGCCGGCCGCGAATATTGCATATCCTTATAGATATTACAATTCGTCAATGACGGTAATTTCTGGGGCCGCGACAGATAATCCTGTTGTCGCGGGGGCATTCGCAAGCGCTGTGGATTATAATCAGATAAAAATAACAAAAAATCCCGGAGGCACTCCTTCATACTGGGACGGTTCAAAGTGGCAGGGAACAATTTACTGGCTTGCTTGCGCGGGAGAATCTCCATGGACTTACACTTCCGCGATCAGTACCGCGTTTGTTCACAGTATTGAGTATCGCGTTGACATTATCGCAACCGATAATTCCGCTAATACTCAAACAACCGCGAATAACTATGTATTCAAAATGGACACAAACACGCCTCAGGGTGAGGTGGCATACCCTGTTAACGGGAATTATTACAAAACAATGACGAATCTTTCAGGGCCGGCGACCGATGATTTAGCCGATATTGAAACAACGGGCGTTTTGATTCAGATAAAGAAAGCCATCGCCCCTATTAAGTATTGGTCCGGGTCTATATGGGATAATGATGAAAAATGGTTGCAGGCGACTTATGAGCCTGCGACGGATAATTGGAGTTATGCATCCGGACCCGACGGAAGCGCCGCGGGCCTCGGCGCGCATGACGACGGCACGAGTTATGAGGTAAGGGCAAGAATTACGGATAAGGCGGGAAATCTGCGTATTTCAAATACCATAACTTTTTACAACGACATCACCGGCCCGTCTGCCGGTGTGAGCAATGTAGCCGACGGCAGCTACTATAATGCTTCTGCATTGAGCGATATTGACGGCACAGCCCTTGACGTTACCGGAGGGATAAACAGAGTTGAAATTTGTGTGAAGGAAGAAGACGCTTTCTGGCATGATGGCACAAAAGAATGGATTTCCGGTATAGCGAATATAAACTGGATTGTGGCATATGCCACGACGACGGTTCCTTATGAGGTATGGCATGTGACGGGAATCAACTGGATAGACGGTATAGACCATTATATATGGATGAGAGTTTATGATAACGCCGGCAACCTGACAAAATACGGTAATTTCGACGGCGAAGGCGCCGGCCAAAATATAGACAACAATTTGATTTATCACAAAAAATTCACTTACGACGAATCGGCGCCGTCTTCGGAAATAATTGCCGACGACGGAATTGTGCCGGATAACCTTAGTTATTATAGTGTGAAATACGGCACTTTTACCGGCACATGCGATGACCCCGTTCCCGGCAGCGGTATTTCTTATGTGAAATGCAGGATTCAGAGAGCCTTCGACGGGAAGTGGTGGAGAAATACTTACTGGGGAGATGCGCTTGATCTGTCTGCTGATTACACTGCGCCTTCCGACTGGAAATATGTTATAGCCGATCCCACTGACAGAAACGTATTTTATGAAAAAACCGTAGAGAAGTATGTGTTTTACTCCATCGCTTATGATTTCGCCGGAAATATAGAGGCACTGACTGGTAAATGCACTTTTTATTATGATGTTGTAAAACCGACTTCTTCCGTGAAACTTCCGTCCACAGCCGCTTCAAGCGAATATTACACAACGGGAAACTTGATAAACACGAAAATCTGGGGCAAATCTTACGACGGTTATTCAGGGATAGATTATGTGCAGATAAAGATTTCGTCGGGTTCTTACTACTGGACAGGAAATTCATGGACTGCGGCAAACCAGTGGACAAATACCAATGCAAATGTGTGGGCGTCCTCGTGGACATACATTTCGCTTCCTTCGTGGCAGAACGCCGCCGTCTATACGGTTGTAAGCCGGGCGGCGGATGTTGCCGGAAATTTTGAAGCTGCGCCTGTAAGCAAGTCATTTACCTATGATAAATCCAAGCCGTATTCGGTCGTGACAACTCCGGCCGACGGCGGCGGTTATGAGTCGTTGAGCGCAATTAGCGGAACCGCCGCGGACGATTTAAGCGGCGTGAATTATGCGGAAGTTTCAATACAGCAGAATTTCGGGGATTTCAAATATTACGATATATCCAATTCATCCTGGAAAGTGTCGGTTATTTACAATACGGCAACTCTCAATGCGGGCAATTGGAACTGTAATTCGTCAAATATTCCATGGGAAGACGATAAGGAATATAAGATACAATCAAGAGCGGTTGATAATGTAAGCATAGCCGAGACAAACCTGACGGATGGGTCGCAGAGCGTTTTCCATTATTATAAACCGGCCGCTTCACTGGCTCTCCAGAAGTCAAACGGGGATCCTTTCCCGACAGAAACAACGGCTGGGGTAATTATTCCCATAAAAGTGACCGCCCGAAACGCTGACAGCAGCCCGGCTAAATGGTATCAGGGAACGGTGGAATTTTTGTGTAAGTCCGCTTACGACACAGTGCCCTCAAGTTACACATTTACTACTGCCGATGCGGGGATAAAAATTTTTGACGGAACTCTTTCAACAACCACTCTTAAATTTGTTTACAGGGATGCCGCGAGCAACGTGACTGTCCGGGAGCTTGGCGGCGCTATGCCGAATCAGAAAGTGCTCAATGTAAAGTGGTCGGGGCTGTATCCCGACGGAAAATTCACAGTTTCCGGCATAAATAATCCCGCCACGGCGGGAGTGGCGGAATCGCCCTTTGTTACGGCGTATGACGGAAAATGGGGAGCGCTCGGAAACAAGGTTGAGGATTACACAGGTAACGTCACTTTTACCAGCGACGATCCATATCCTGCCGTTCTGCCGTCAAATTACCAGTTTACATGCGGGACGCACACATTTACAGGTGAGCTGATTTTTAAAACAGCGAAGGCCTCCGGCGGATGGTATTTAACGGTTAAAGATGTGTCAACACAGACCATAACCGGTTCTCAGTCAGGAATTCTCGTAAAGCCCGGAACGTTGGACCATTTCACGGTGTCGCAAATAGAGGACCCATTTACGGCGGGCGATTCCACCGGCGCTGTTGTTGAAGTTTTTGACGCATACAATAACAGAAAAACGAATTATGCGGGAATCGTGATTTTTGGCAGTGACGATACTCACGGCTCGATAAAGCTGCCGTCAAATTATCAGTTTACATCGGGCTCGGGAGCTGATAACGGCCTCCATAGTTTTTATAATTTTGAGGGCGACAGTATAACGCTCTGCACATCAGGAAGCAAATCAGTTTGGGCGAAGGATTCTGTTTATACGTTAAGGAGAGGCACCCAGACTGTGACAGTCAATCCGACTTATGCCTCTGCTTTTGTCGTGACAATGGACACTTTTAGTGTGACGGCGGGCGCATGGAATAATATTAACGTGAAGGCGGTTGACGCCTACGGTAACAAGCAGTCCGCATATACCGGCGCCGACGCCGTTGTGACTTTTACATCGAATAACGGAAGTTATGATACCGGCGGCACAGACGAGGTGACGAACGGCGAGAGGTTTTTTACTTCGTGGATACAATTGAAAGAATCAAGTGATCCTGACTCGACAAGGTTTTCTGTTACGGCCACCGACAGCGACGGTTACCCCGCTAACGGCAATACTCTTATTCAGGGAACGCAAAGCATAATAAAAGTTGATGCCGCGTCGGCGAATAAAATAGTTCTTACGGGGGTTCCCGCGGGCGCTTCGGCGACGGCGGGATTCGCCGATACTGCGAATGTGAGGATAAGAGACGAATTTAATAATATGGTTTACTCATGGAGCGGAATAATTACGTTTCACACAAACGGCACCGATAATTCCGCAACTGTTGAAGCGAAAGTCGTGCCTTCCACTCAAACGCTTTCAGGAGGAGTGGGTAATTATGCCGTTAAATTCTTTAGCGCCGGCTCAAACAGACAGTTGTGGGTTTATTCAGGCGCTCTTAGTTCCGCTTCAAAGACGGGCATTACTGTAAGCCCCTCGGGTCTGCATCATTTTGGCGTTACTTTAGGGGGGCTCAGTGAGGGCCTCGCTGTGACAAAAGACAGGGCTATAAATCTTACCGTTGAGGCTCAGGATGTTTACAATAACAGAGTGGCGAGTTATATTTCAACCGTAACGTTTTCCTCGGATGATCTTCCGGCGGATCTTCCCGCGACGTATCATTTTTCGTCAACAACTAATGCGGGAATTAAAACGTGGACGAATGGCGTGACCTTCCATTCGTCCAATACGTCCTCGGGCTGGAGAGTGCAAGTTGTTGACGCCAACACGGCGGAAGAGGGTTACAGCCAGTATGCCAAAGTCCTGCTCGCCCCGGACTCGCTTGTGACGATGCCGATGGATAATTTACATGCGAGCGGCCTGTCAATATCAAGCGGCACGGCTTATCCGCATAATGCATCTTACGCGCAGTTGACGGGAGTGAAACTTCGGATGCAGTGCACGCAGGGCGTGGCCGCGACAGTAAATAAATACTGGAACACGGTTTCCTGGCAGACGGACCCATACTGGCTCGGCTGTAATTATAAGGTATCCGGCGGAACATTTACATTTTCGTCGATGCCTAACTGGAATTCGTATCTTGACGGTTCATTAAACGGGAAATTTGAATTCGCGAGCGTTTCATATGATACGCTTTTCGGAACGGAAACAGTGGGCGCTGTCAACACTTTTTTCTGTGATAATGGCCTGCCGACTGCCGGAATATCTGTTCCGGCCTCCGGAAATTATGCTTCAATCGTGAGTATTGAGGGCACATCCCAGGATCCCGGTTCTTTTTCAAACATCACAAAAGTAGAACTTCAGATAAGTTATCTTAATGTTCCGACAACATATTACTGGGATGAAGCAGGAGCGTCCACGACGACAACGCCCACATGGTTTTCGCAGAACGTAAATGCCGTGGATTTAACTTTTGACGGGCCCACCGAGGACTGGATATATAATTCCGCGGGAGTCTGGTGGCAGAATCAGAAATCGCATACGATAAAAGTCCGAACGAAAGACTCGGCGGGGAATACGGGAGTTACCTCACAGGTAGTTGTCACTTATGACACGGATGTTCCGGATTCGGATATAAACTCGCCGTCAGACGGGGCAGTAGGAAATTCAGAACCGGTAATTTCCGGAACGGCCCAGGACACACAGGGTATCGGTTATGTGCGGGCTCGAATTAGAAAGAAAGAAGGCGGAACAACGGACAAGTGGTGGGACGGCTCGGCATGGCAGACATACGAGTCCTGGCTGGGCGGCGCGACGGGCGCATGGGGAAATTCTTCTGTAAATTGGAGTTTTACCGTCCCCGGCAGTCCTTTTGCCGAAAACACGACATATTATTTTACATCAAAATCTACGGATACGGCGGGAAATACGGAGCCCGATCCGGGAAGTTTAACAGAGAGAAAGTTTATCTACGACACTGTGAAACCGACTGCGACGATTATTTCTCCGCAGGATAGTGATAACAAGAACTGGAGTTTTGTGAATGTTACGGGAACATCATTTGATATGAACGGGATTGACAAGGTTGAAGTTGTCCAGAAGAAACTGAGCGACTACTGGAGCGGTACGCAGTGGGTGGATGAACTCAAATGGATTACCGCGGGGACCGCTGATACTTTTGCGAACTGGCTCAGTTCAGCAACTTGGATTGACGGGCAAGACCACCGTATATGGGTGAGAGTCACGGACAAAGCAGGCAATAAGACCGCTTATAACACGGAATCCGCTGGGACAATAGAAAGCAATAACGGTTATGCGGTGAAGTTTTTGTATGACGCTTCAACCCCTACAAGCGGCGTGGATTATCCTGCTAACAGTGGTAATTATAATGTGAAAATCCCCACCTATACGGGCACTGCGGTAGAACCGGAACAAGGGACGCAGTCGGGCGCTTCCGAGGTAAAAATCAGAATAAGGAGGAGCAATAAAAATGCGAACAGGTGGTGGCAGGTTAATTCGTGGATAGCAAGTGAATACGACAACTCTACTAGCCTGACGGGTGAGGACTGGTATTTTGACATCGTTGAAAAAGGCGGCTCTCTCAGCGTGTTTTATCCCGCCGGAGGCGAGGAAACTTACGAACTTTACACGAAGGCGAAGGATTATGCCACCAACGAAGAAACCTGGCAGCTGAAGACGACGTTCAAATATGATGTTGTGAAACCGACTTCGTCCATAACATATCCCGTAAATAGTCAGTATTACACTTCCGTAGCGCCGGCAGAAATTAAGGGCGGGATGTTTGATAATTATTCGGGAGTTGATTTTGTGAAGGTTAAGATCTCGTCCGCCTCGTATAACTGGACAGGAAGCTCGTGGACAACAGCCGCGCACTGGCTTGACGCGAATGTTTTTACATCGTCCTGGACATACACTTCACTCGCCAGCGCCTGGCAGAACGCCGGAGTTTATAGCATTACAACTTATGTTTCGGATAAAGCGGGCATGATACAGTCGTCCACGCCGACAGTTTCTTTCACTTATGATTCAAGCGAGCCGAATTCTTTTATTAGTGTTCCGGAAGACAGCCAGATGCGTGAAGAGTTGCTTGTTGTTAAGAGCACCGCTTCCGACGCTCTTTCCGGAGTTTCCGAGGTGAGAATGGCCGTCCAGCAGGATTTCGGTAATTATTTTTACTGGTCTTCAACGGCCAGCATCTGGACAAACGGGCCCATATACAATACCGCCACTGTTAACGCGGATTTTTATGAACTTGACACTTCGCAGATACAGTGGGTTAATGACAGCTGGTATAAAATTTATTCCAAAGCCTATGATAAGGTGGGTATAGTGGAAACGTCTCCGGATATGAATTTGTTCAAGTTCGTCAAACCGGCGGTGAGCCTCTCTCTTGAATTTATAGGAGGCGGTGATATAGCGGGCTCAACTCTTACTGCGGGAGTTGAATACGATATAAGGGTGAGGGCGCTTAATGAGGACCTCACCCCGGCGCTGGCTTTTGACAAGACTATAACTTTTTCAGTTGTCGGCGGAGGTAATCCCGCCGAGGATATTTTGCCGGATGATTACACCTTTAAGATAAGCGATGGCGGCGTTCATAATTTTGATTTTGCCACGTCCACAGGGATAAATCTTCATCAAACGGGCTCATGGTCGGTAAAAGTAGAAAGGCAGGGCGGCATTACTCCTCCCTCGTCTGACACGGATGCCGTTTATGTCAAATGCGGCGCGATTTCAAAAATGACTCTTACGGGAGTTGCCGCCGAAGTGACGGCGGGGGTAGCCCTCTCTCCCGTTGTAAAGCTTTATGACGGACAGTACGCTCCCGACGGAAACAAAGTTGACGATTACGCCGTTACCGTGCAATTTGAAAGCACAGACCCGTATCCTCTGACAAAAGGCGACGGTCTGCCGGTTGACTACACATTCGTGACGGAGGGCGGCGGCACTGATGGAGGAGAACATCTATTTTCGGGCTTATTGAAAATGAAGACAAGAAATGAAACAAGCGGTTGGACGGTTAAAGTTAAAGATAAAGATTTCCCCGCGGTTTATTTTGATGAGATAACGGTTAAGGTAAAACCCGCAGCGCTTCATCATTTTGCCGTGAGCGGTTTGCCGGATCCGTATGCAGCGGGGCTGAGCACGCACATAACGGTTGAGGCCAGAGATATATTTGAGAATAGGAAGACGGATTACGCAGGCACAATTGAATTTAACACAAATGATACGCACGGCTCGAAGCAGGTGCCGGGGAATTATACGTTCACGACTTTCGGCTCGCCGGAAGACGACGGGATACACACTTTTGAGCCTTCGGCCGGTTCAAGTGTGACATTGTGCACGACGGGTAATATCTATGTGAGAGTGAAAGATACGGCTTACAGCCTCTGGCAGGGCACACAAACTGTTACGGTGAATCCCGCGACGAGGAATCATTATGAGGTTACTTTTGCGACAAATCTGACGGCCGGCGTTTATTACAACATTACCGTTACGGCAAAAGATCAGTTCGGGAATATTGATACGACAAATGATGATGCTGTTGAGTTTGTGACGAATGAACCTGTCACATATTATGACCTTCCGACGGGCGGTGTGAACCTGGTCAACGGAGTGAAGACATGGTCAGATACCGACGGCGTCGCTTTAATGAAATCCTCGTGGACATCAGCGGGCGTTATTACCAGCCCCTGGGAAGTTAAAGCCCAGTGGGTGGATAATCCTTCTTCGATATACGGCAGTAAGCAAAATATAAAAGTCAATCCGCTTTCTGCTTCAAAATTCAGCGTGAGCGGAATAGCGAGCCCCTTTACGGCCGGAAGCGAGGATCCGTTCTACGTGACGGCGCTGGATAAATATGACAACCGCGATGTGAATTATTTATCCACCATCACTTTTAAGTCGGATAACGGGTCGTGGTCTGTGTCGCCTTCAACTTATGTTTTTGTTCCCGCCAGCGACCGCGGGAAGCATCTTTTAAACGTCATATTAAATAACACAGGTTCCAACGGTTCCAACTTTTATGTTGAAGCGTGGCAGAGCGTGCCGTCTTCTCCTACTCTCAATGGTCAGCAGTCGCCCATAGAAGTGGTGCATGCCTCTTTCAGCGGCTTCAGTTTGTCGGGTATTGCCGATCCTCAAAGAATAGATTATGTGACTTATAACGTTAAGGCGCGTGCGCTGGACACTTTTGGCAATACCGTGACGAACTATGGTTCAACAGTGGCTTTTTCCTGCGCGACCGATCCTCTTATGATTGTCGCGCCCGCACAGTACTGGTTTCAGGCCTATGATAACGGCGTGGCTACTTTTACCGTTAAAATGAGGACATCCGGTTCATCGCATGATGTTCAGGTTTATGACATAAACGACACAGCTAAAAAGGGCTGGCAGAACGGCGTGACGGTGACGACGGAGCCTGTTTCCGCCGCGGCAATGCCTTTCAATAATTTGCACACAAATTCTCTCGCGAATCTCATAGGTACGGCTTTTGCTTACAATCCGGCGGAAGTGAGTTCTGTTGAGATAGAATTAAAGTGCATCGACGGGCCGGCAGCTGAAAATAACAAATACTGGCAGGGCGGAATTTCATGGCTTGCGGATGAAAAATGGATGCTTACAACGGGGACAACCGACTGGACAATCGGAAAGCCCACCGTTTGGCCGACAAAAGAGGCTTCTTCGGCGGCGAAATTTCAGCTGTGGACTAAATCTCACGATAACTTAGGTTCTACTGAGACGGTGACGGGTTCAATTGTGTTCTACTATGACAAAGGCGAACCGGCAAGCGCTGTTTACGACCCGTCCGGCGAATATGTAAACAGCAAGCCGCTTATAAAGGGCACGGCGGTTGACCCGCCGGGCAATACGGGAACAACTAATGACAACATTACGAATGTAGAAATAGCGATTAAAATTATAACAGGCACGGTGACAGGCACGACTTACTACTGGCAGCATTATGTCTCATCCGGCGCATGGAAGGCTGGTGTTACGCCGTTGTGGTTTAATGCTGATGCTCAGGATGGTAATTTTGACGGAACGCAGGAAGAGCCGTGGTCGTGGAATTCGGCGGAGGTTGATTGGAAAGACCAGACAGAGCATTTTGTGTATTCAAGGTCTTATGATGGAGCGGGCAATATGGAAGACCCGCCGATTGTAAAGAGGATTGTTTATGATGTGCAGACGGGAGTATCCGTTGTGACTCTTCCTTCCGGAAGCCCTCAGAACTACAATTCAATGGCGTCAATTTCCGGTACAGCCTCGGATGTCCAGGGCATTGATTATGTGGAGATAAGTTTATTTAACGGCGTCAATTATTTTGACCCCGCCCCGTGGACTTTCAGTTCGACGCCGGAACTCTGGATAGTGTGCGCGGGTTCCTCGTCATGGTCGTGGAATTCGTCAACCGTCACATTTAATTATGGGACATCTTATACGGCGAAATCCAAAATGACGGATAAGGCGGGCAATCCGCAAAGTCCCGGCGCGGGCAAAACTTTTGTATGGGATAATGCCGCGCCGTCATCTTATGTTCAATATCCGGAGGAAGGAGCTTATGAAAAAATAAATGATTCAACATCAACCTTTACAATTTACGGCACCGCATCCGACCTTTATTCCAATGTCAGCAAAGTGGAAATTGCGATAAAGAAGGGCGCGGGGAACCTTTACTGGAACGGCCTCACATGGCAGACTGTGGCCGAATACTGGGTTGAGGCGGATTTGTGGGCGTCTTCCTGGACATACACGGGCGTCAATTGCGGCGACGGCTCCAATCACAGAATATGGGTCAAGGCTTATGACAATGTTCTGCCGGTAAACAACAAACAGGCCCCGACTGTCGGCGTGGAGGATAGTGAGAATTCAAAATTCAAGTATGATATAACCGACCCTGTTAGTGATATCAGCTATCCCGGAAAAGGCATTGCGTATAATGTGAAAACCGGCACTTATACAGGAACTTTTGATGACCCTAATTTTGGAAGCGATGTCTTCGATGTGCAAGTTGTCATAAGGAGAGATTCCGACAATTTATACTGGTTTGGCGACGCGCCTTACTGGTCGACTAAGCAGGCGCTTGCGGCCTCCCTCATCACGGATACCACGTTTGAGTTCTATATTTCGGATGTTTCCGAGTTCTATAAAAAATCCGGGGAGGAAAAATACTTCATTTATACAAAAGCCAGAGATTATGCGAACAATTACGAGGATGGAGCGGCAGACTGGAGTGTTTGGAAATCAACTTTTATTTATGATGCCGTGAATCCTCTGATTTTGATTTCAACGCCGACGCACCTGGCGCATTACAATGCGCTTGCTGAAATAGGCGGCACTTCTTTTGATAACTGGAGCGGGATTGATTTTGTGGATGTGAGAATTTCAACGAACTCTTCTTATTTCTGGACGGGTTCATCCTGGACCGCGGCATCAAACTGGCTTAACGCGACCGGCGGAGCAGCTTGGACATATTCAACGCTTCCGGCCTGGCGCGACGGGGTCGTATATAAGACGGAAGCGCGCGTATGGGATAAGGCCGGAAATTATAAACTTGCAATCGCGACTTTCACCTTTGATGTTTCTTTCCCGACGGCAACGATCTCGACGCCTCCGGGCTCTGAGCAGCATTACAACACAGCGTCTTTACCCGCCAATTTCGCGGGCGTATCCACGGATACAGCTCCGGGCGCGCCGGCGAAAGTATATGTCGCCGTAAAGCATGTTATCTCGGGTGACTGGTGGACGGGCGGCGGCTGGACGACGCAGGGGGCGCCATACTGGCTTGATAATACATCGGGCGTTAGTTCATGGCAGTGGCCGGTAAGTGTCACATGGAAAAACGCTTCCGTTGATGAAAAATATATTTTCTATGCTATTGCGGAAGACAAAGCCGGCAACATTCAATACAACGCAAACGCTTCCTCGGCTGCTTTCTGGTTCCAGGGAAATATGCCTGAGACACTGATAACAAAGCCGATTGAAGGGAGTTATTATAACCATGAAGCCAACGGGCTGATTGCTATTCAGGGCACGTCAAATTACGCGAGCCAATGTTCCGTGCGGCTGCAAAAGCCGAATGGCGACTGCTGGGACCAGTCGGAGAAATTATGGAAATCATCTGGCACTTTTGAATGGAATGTTATAACGGGGCTAAACAACAACGGCGCCGACGCATGGTCGCTTGTTATTGACACAAACGCCTGGGCGAATAATACGCTATATAAAACGACTTCAAAAGGTTTCAGCGCTTCGCTGAATACCACAGAGCCCGACTGGGGCTCGAAAGCGGAAACTAACAAGAATTTTACGATGGATATTCAAAATCCCGCGGCGGGGACGACGCTTCCATCAGACGGCGCTTACAGGCGCGCGCTCTCCGAAATCAAAGGCACGGCTACTGATGCCGTAGCGGGCGTGAGAGAAGTAAAAATAACATTAAAGGACATTGATAATGAAAACAGATATTGGAGAGTGACAGATTCCTCATGGGTTATTTCGGTGACATGGTCCACCTCAACTTTCTCGGCGGGGGTGTGGGCTTTTTCAAATGTGCCGAACTGGATTCACGGCCACGAGTATAAGATTCAGCCGAAAGCATTTGATGATATAAATGACGGAGCCGGAAGTTATAACGAGGCGGCGGGGCCGGAAATTTTGTTCACTTATGATGTTGTCGCGCCCACGGCTGTAATTACATCGCCCTCAAATGGTTTATATCCTTCCGCGCTTTCGTCAATAAAAGGAACGCAGAACGATGAGTTTACCGTTCCTTCAATCTTCCTGCAGATTAAAAATAAAAAGACGACAAATTACTGGAACGGCGGTTGGTTTACAAGCGAAAGGTGGGCTTCCGTCTCAATCTGGTCTTCGTCATGGACATATTCCGGTGTGCCGGCGTGGGATAACGCGACCGAATATCAGCTGAAAGTCAAGGCATGGGACGGGGCGGGTTCCACTTCGTCGATTCCGACGAGTAATTTTATTTTTGACAATACGGAGCCGGATTCAGGTCTGACGCAGCCTTCGCCATCCGACCCCTATGTCGGCTCAATTGCTTCAATAGGCGGCACGGCCTCCGATGCCGTCTCGGGCGTCCCCGAAGCGGCAACGAAGAATCAGATTATTGACCTCACGCTGCCCGCGACCGGTTATTACATTGGCGGCGGCTCATGGGATCCATTGCCCGCCTGGCTTGACACGACGGGGGATGTTGGCTGGTCTCAGGATTATACTCTTCCGACTTGGATATCCGGAAATAAATACAGAATTATATCAAAAGTTTTTCAGGATAACGCGACGCCTGTAAATGTGGAAAGTTTGCCTTATTCTTTTGACGTTGTTTATGACACTGTTCCACCGGTTTCAACAGTGACGTATCCCGGCGACGGAAAGAAAGAAAAAGCGGTTAGCAAAATCAGGGGAGATTGCGAGGACGACTGGTCATCGGTTCAAAACGACTGGGCTAATTATCCTCTCGAACTTGAAATTATCGCGTTAAAAGGCAGCTTCTGGTCCGACGATGAATACTGGACGGGTTCCTCATGGACAGTGACTTCCGGGTACAAGGTCTATCCCAATGTTTTTGTTTCTTCGTGGACTTATAGTTTCAGCGGGACATGGGACTCCGGCAGGGAATATAAATTGACTCCGAAAATTTACGATAAGGTTCCGAACGAACAGACTGATATTTCATTTAACACGTTTCTTTTTGACAATGACCTGCCCGCTTGCGCGGTCACAAATCCTGACGGGAATCTGAATACTGCTCCGCCTGTTGTAAAAGGAACATCAATAGACAATCCGATTGCGCCGAAGCAAAATTCCGGAATTTCGCTCGTGTATCTTAAAATTCAGGACCTTGAATACAGCGCCACGTACTGGAACGCGACGGAGTGGACGAATTCGGAAACCTGGTTTGCCATCGCATCCGACACATGGGCATACACTGTGCCTTATCCGACGAGCACCTGGACAGACGGCCACACTTATAAGATCTGGTGCAAAGCCTACGACATCGCCGGCAATCTTTATGAGAATTCCGGTGAATACAAGACCTTTGTTTATGATATAACCGACCCTGAATCCGGCGTCGCTGTGCCGGTTGACGACGCTTATTATCCCGCCGGAAGCCCGTCCGTTCTTTCGGGAACGGCTGCGGATCCCGGCTGGCCGTCGCTGGGCACCGATATTTATCAGGTTAAGGTCAGAGTGCAGAGATATTCCGACGGCTATCAATATAATCCGGCGTTTTCTCCGTTTTGGAGAGATCCCGACAATGTTGGCGAGCAGTGGCTTACGGCTAACTACAATTCCACGACTGATGAATGGGATTACACCGTTCCGGTTTCATCCTGGCCCTGGGCTAACGGTGAGAAATATGCCGTCTGGTCCGAGGCGCTGGATAACGCGGGGAATTCTAAAATTTCCCTGTCTTCAAGTGTATTTATATATGACGCTACAATTCCTCAAGCAGAAGCAATATATCCTGAGGACAGCGATTATCTCAATGCGTCTCCTATACTTATTTTAAGAGGAATAGACACGGATCCGGGAGAGATAAATGAAGTAAAAGTGAGAATCTGGCGCAGTGATCCGTCAAACCCATATTGGGATGAAGACGGGGATTCGTGGCGGAGCAATGAATTCTGGAACACCGCGAATCCGTCGGGTTCACCATGGCAGGAAAGCACATTGTGGAAATCGTCATGGACATGGCAGGGAGAGGGGGTCTTTAATTGGGCTAACGGGGGTAATTATAAAATAGCGGCAAAGAGTAAAGATGAGGCCGGTAATTGGTCAGCTATCTCATCATCTAACACTTTTATTACCGATTACTCTTCGCCCACGTCAAGAGTTACCGCTCCCATGGATACAAAATATTATAAAACTCTTGTCAAAATAGAAGGCACTGCGCAGGATGCCGCGGTAGGGCCTCTCCCTTCACGCGTATGGACGAAGGATAATATAGAAGTGAGAATAGCTGACCTGACACTTGCTACCACAAAGTACTGGGGCGGCCCTTATGACGGTTGGGGAACAGATGTGAAATGGCGTCCTGCTACTGAGTATAATGATGGGACGTATGCATGGGAATATTCGGATACCGCAGTAGAAGATAACAGTGTATGGACAATGAACGGGCTCGGCCACAAATTTGAGGTAACGGTTAAAACCATAGACAGAGCAACCAACGCGGAGCAGCCTATTGCCGCTAACACGGTTTCTTTTTATTTTGACAACACCGTCTCAACTTCTATCGTGACTGCGCCCGTCAATTTGGCAAGTTATAACGCTCTCAACTTGATCACCGGCTCCGCGTCGGATGGAGCTTCCGGAGTTCATCCTTCCGGAGTGGGCGGAGCGTCGGTTAGGATACGAAAATATGCGGACGGCCTTTTCTGGAAGGAATCGGTTAAATCCTGGATAGGTTCGGAATGGTGGAATGTCGCCTCCGGCTCTGTTTCATGGCAGATGTCTGTTTCAACGGACGCCTGGGAAACTTCGGGTTCATCTTATTCGGTTAATTCCAAATCTTACGATAAGGTGACAGAACCTTCCGCGAATTATGAAGTTCTTTATTCAACGATAATTTTCCGGATAGATAATGCCGCTCCGGATTCGCTTTTAACAAAACCCGTATATAACGCTTTTACGGGAACTCCCTGGTATGGAAACGGTATGATTTCTATTACAGGCACTTCTTCCGATGATGTGGGTGTAGCTAAAACAGAAATCTGGATTAAAAAAGAGGACAGCTCTTACGCATGGAACGGTTCCACATGGGTGAATACGGCAAATGAACTTTGGATTCAGTCCGGCGCGGAAGATGTTTCTCCATGGACATATTCGATTTCCACTTCCGCATGGTTGGCGGGAGAAAGATACAGGGTCATTTCGAGGGCAAAAGATACCTGTAATTACTATCCGAATTATCAGGCCGTAAGATCCACAAAATGTTTTATTTTTGATAATGTGCCGCCTGTTTCAAGAATAACAAAGCCGCTTAACAGCGCCGGCTATGGTTCTCTTTCCTCTCTTACCGGCACATCGACCGATATAAATCAGGGTTCGTATCCAAGCGGCGTAAACGGCGCATCCGGCATTAAGTTATCTCTGCAGATAGACCCTAACGGCACGCCTCCGGGGAAATTCTGGGACGGCACCAGTTCAACGAGTTCATGGTCAAGCGACACTGAAGTGTGGCACAGCGCTGCGTCTTATACAAATCCGGACTGGTCGGTTGATTTCCCGACTGCCGCATGGATTACAGGCTATGCGTATAAAGTTAAAGTGAAATCATTGGATAAGGTTCCGACCGGCGCAAACGAGGAGTCTGTTTTTGAGACAGGAAGAAACCAGAATGTTTTTTCTATTGATTCCAAATCGCCGGAAAGTTATATACAGAAACCCGCGTCAGGCGGTTCCTATAACGGCACGGATAACAAACTGACGAAAGTTTACGGCACCTGTACCGACTGGACGGGCGGCTCGGGCGTTAACAAAGTTGAAATAGGCCTGCGGGATCTTGACAGCGTCGGCCAGCCATGGCTGCAGGATAATTATTCGTGGTCGGGGACGGAAAACTGGATTGACGCCAATTTGTCATCGGGCGCCACATACTGGGAAAAAGCCGCTCCTTCATGGGTGTCGGGCCATGAATACAGGCTTTATTCCAAATCGGCGGATAACACATCGGATCCCGCGCCCAATGTCGAGGCGGCGCACTCTCTGCAGTTTATTGTTGACGAAGAACCTCCCGATACAAAAGTTACTGAGCCCGAAAATTTTTCATTTATCGCGTCAATTCCATATGTGGGAGGAACCGTGACGGATGATTTCGGAGGTTCCCAAAATGCGGGAGTTGATACCGTGAATCTCAAAATTGCCGATTTTACGAATAACGCGACATGGTATTACTGGGATGGCACAGGATGGCCGAGTGACGAAAAATGGCTTGCTGACGTGTCTGTGTCAACGCCGGCCTGGCAGTATAACAGCATAGGCACCGCCAATCTGACTTTGGGCCATAGATATTACGCTATTCCCAAAGGCCTTGATAAAGCCAATAATCTTGAAATATCGCTTTCCACATCCGTATTTTATTTTGATAATTCCGCTCCGGACTCTAATGTATCCGTGCCTGCGGCAGGCATTTATTACAAAAGCCTTGTCAGTTTAACGGGAACATCGCAGGATCAGCCTCAGGGGAGTTTTGAGGGTTCTGTTCTCTCATCCGCCGGAGTAAAGGAAGTTTATATAAAGCTTAAAGACGATACCGCTTCAAAATACTGGACGGGGTCGTCGTGGACGCTGACGGGGCAGTTCTGGCTGGCGGTCGAAGGCAAAGAATCGTGGTCTTATCCTTTCAATAACAGTGACTGGATAAGCAATCACAAATATATTGTAAACACAAAGGCCCGCGATAACACGGATGTGCCGGGGCCGAATGTTGAGGTTTCTATTTCAACAAGGACTTTCTATATAGATCAATCATCGCCGACGGCGGTGACGGTGTCGGCGCCGTCAGGTGACCTGAAAACAAGGCCCGCGGCAGTAAGCGGCACGGCAAAGGACGACACGGGCGTGTTTGAATCCGGCATTATAATGGTAAAGTTTTTCATTTACGACCTTGACGCGCTGAGGTTCTGGAACGTGGAGCAGTCTTCCTGGCAGGTTGCGGTCTACTGGGCCACGACGACCCTGACGGGTGCGCCTGTGACCGGCTGGAACGCCGCGATATCCACGGCCGCCTGGATAGACGGCCATCAATACAGCATGAAATGCGAAGCATGGGATTTCGCGGGTAATGGAAAGCTGTCGGATTATACATATTTCACTTTTGATGAAACCTCACCCGAATCTTTCGTTTCCGTGCCCGTCCACGGCGCTTATTATCCCGAGGGGTCTCCGTCTTCGCTTTCCGGAACGGCTTCGGACAACAAGAGCGGCGTTACAGAGGTTCTTGTGCGGCTGATGAAAAAGTCGGGCGTTGGCGCGGGTAAGCACTGGAGAATTTCTGATAATTCGTGGAGGCTTGCTTCCGAGGGCATTGTCTGGTCGACGACGACGCTGACGGGTTCAGGCCCCTGGAATTGGGAAATCCTGTTGGCAAATCTCCCGCCAAACTACGGTGAAGGCTGGGATAACGGCCAGAACTATCTTGTGGTTGCGAAATCGAAAGACGCCGCGAACAATGAAGAAAGCGTCTTCAACGTCACTGTTGATTCCAACACGTTTACGTATGATATCAGTTATCCGACGTCGTCTGTGACAAATCCCTCGGGGGACACAAACAGCCCGCCGATACTGATGGGGAAATGTTTTGACCCGTCGCCGGGAGTTGTTGCGGAAGTCAGCTACAGATTGCGGACGCAGGGCAGTAAGTACTGGAATAAGCTCGGCCCCGGCTGGGGAGAGGCGGGCGTTGAGTACTGGAATACAGCGACGCTGTCGTCGGGGGCGACGGCGTGGTGGGAGACGGTGAGCGTGTGGTATGACGAAATAACATATTATCTCAACAGCCGCGCGAAGGATGACGCTGGGAACTGGGAGCTCAATTTTTCCACGAGGAGTTTTACTTATGATTCTGTTAAACCGGTGTCGGTTTCAACGACGCCGTACAGCGCGGCATATAAATATCTTAGTTACATAGGCGGCACGGCTTTTGACGGGGATTTCGGAAGCGGCATTGTCGAGGTCAGAGTTGAGGTGACGGATATAACCTCGGACACAACATATTACTGGAACGGTCCTGAGCCGAAGTGGCAGTCGGCAACTCCGGCGTGGCTGCCTGCGACGGATCTAACAGAGTGGTCATATGCGGATATACTGGATACGCATTGGCGGCTCAGGGGAACGGGGCATAGATTCAGGATAAAAACGAAAGCGAGAGATAATTCAAATAACTGGGAAACGCCGTCGGCGGGATTTGAGTTTGTGTATGACACGAGCACGCCGGTGTCGGTATCAACGGGGCCTGTAAATAATACGAGCTACTCGTTTACGAGCGGGCAGGTGATGCTCGCCGGAACCGCGAAAGACGAGCCGAACTTAGCTTTACCAAGGGCGGGCAACGCGGGGCTTAATGTTGTGAATATCTCGCTGAAAAACAAATCCACCTCTGAGTGCTGGACGGGTTCGAGCTGGACGGCGACAAACCCGTTCTGGGTGACATCGTCAGGGCTGGCAAACTGGAGTTACGGAATATCCACAGGGAACCTTACCTCGGACAGGGATTATGAGGTGAGGAGCCGCGCGAAAGATAATGTTGCGCTTTATGAGACGAACATAACGACGGTGGTTTTCACATTTGACAATGTGCCGCCGGCCAGCGCCGTCAGTGTTCCGTCGGCGCAGTGGTACGGGAACAATCTCGCGCAGTTTTCGGGTAGCGTAAACGACACAAAGACAGGCGTCAACAGGGTTGACTTGTGGCTGAAATGGGAATCCACTTCGCCCGTGAAATATTATAACGGGAGCGCTTGGACGAGCGAGAAATGGTTTAACACGGGCTCGCCCGTGTGGACTTATGCTATTTCGACACCGACGTTTAAGAGCGGGCATCAGTACAAGATAAAGAGCAGAGGCGTTGACAACACGGAGTACAGCGCAAATATTGAGAATGGTGAATTAAAAAGCCAAACGACATTTTATTTTGATAATGTGAAACCCGCCACTGTTGTCCTGTATCCCGCGGATTCGGGCGAATATACAATCATAAACAAAATCAGCGGCACGGCATCGGATGATCCCGGCGGTATTTATCAGTATGAAGCGGGGATGAAAGTGACGGATATAGCGCTGAAGGATGACACGCTCGGGAAGTGGTGGGATGGTACGGGAACAAGCACAAGCTCGTTCAGCAGCGACGCCGCGGTGTGGAAAGGAACGACGAGCTGGAGCGCGCCGAACTGGGAAGTGGCGCTCGCCACGACAATCTTTACATCGGGGCATTCGTATCTGGTAAAGAGCAGAGGCACGGACAAAGTGCCGGGAACGGGCGTGAATATTGAAGTTCCGACTTTGGAGAATACTTTTGAGATTGATTTTGCCGCTCCGGCCAGTTACATAACTATGCCTATAAGCAATAAATTCCACAATGAAAGCCCGCTGACGGCAGCGGGGACGGCAGAAGACGATCATGCGGGAGTTTCCGGCGTTGCGCTGACGGTGCAGGATTTGACGAAGAGTCAATACTGGCATCAGGGGTTAGGCTGGCTCGGGGGAATTGAATGGCTCATCGCTTCGTCAACGCCATCCGGTCTTAATGCCGATTGGAGCTATGCGGGAATAAACTGGATTACCGGCAAGAAATACGCCCTGAATGTGAAGGCCTATGACGCCTACGGCAATACGGAAACCGTGCACGGAATTAATTTTTACATTGACTATGACAGGCCTGTTTCGACGCTGACATCTCCTGCCCCCGCTTCGGTTGTCAGCTCCCTTGCTCTGATAGCGGGGACGGTGACGGACGATTTCGGGGGATATTATTCAACGATGAGCAAGGTTATGGTCCACATCAGGGATGTTTATTACACGACGCCGAACAAATACTGGACGGGAGCGTCGTGGCTGGATGTTTCCGGAGCGCCTGTTTTCATAGATGTCTCGACGCCGACGGTGGAGAGCTGGGATTATAACATGAGCGACTGGACGAGCGGTCACGAGTATGAGATCACGCCGAAGGCGTGGGATAAAGCGGGCAATATTGAAGCCGCGCTTTCTACGGGCTCGTTTGTTTTTGACAGTGACGCGCCTGACACGGGAGTGAGCGCGCCTCTAAATGGCCTGCCCTATCAGGGCGTGGCGCAGATAACGGGAACCGGCGCTGACCTGCCATTCGTGGACGATTTGCAGAACGCGGGATTGGCCGATGTAAGAGTGAAGATCCGCGACGACACCGCTGATCCGGATAAATGGTGGACGGGCACGGTGTGGTCGACATGGACGATAAACTGGCTGACAGTTACCCCGCCCTATACCGGCTGGGCATATAACACATCCGCGGTTGCCTGGACGACGAACAGAAGATATTATGTAAACACAAAGGGCTGGGATAACGCCAATACGTCCAACGAGGAAATGACGATTTCAACAATGAGTTTTGTGATAGACAGAAGCTCTCCGACGAGCGTTATAAGTTTCCCGGCTGACGGGGCTAATCTTCCGTCAAAGCCGGCGCAGCTCACAGGGACGAGCAAAGACGATGATACTGCTCCGGAGAAAGCGGGAATAGACAGGGTGTGGGTTGAGTTAGTGGATATGACACTTTCAACACAGCCGTTCTGGAACAGCGGGACGACGAGCTGGCAGGAAACCACGCCTTACTGGATAGAGACAAACAATAATGAGCCGGATTGGGCGGTATCTATAGACACGCACGCGTGGACGGACACGCATCAGTACAGGATCAGAATAAAGGCGAAGGATAAGGCGGGCAACTGGCGTTACGGCTCGACCGAATACACTTATTTTTATTATGACGAGACAGAACCGGAGAGCGGAATAACGGTTCCCGAAGACAATCAATATTATGCGTTGGGTTTACCGTCGGAGCTTACGGGGACATCAAGCGACTTAGGGGCGGGCGTTAATAAAGTTGAGATACAGGTTAAGAGGCACAGCGACGGACAGTATTTATCGGGTTCCGATCAGAAGTTTACCGGAACCTTGGCATGGATAGATGTGGAGGTTACGCCCGGGCCTAATCCCCCGTGGACTTACGGAATAGATTATCCGACGGCCACCTGGTCAAACGGCATTGAATATCTTGTCACGAGCCGCGCGACGGATAAGGCGACTAATGAGCAGAGCGTTTTCGGCGCGGGCGTTTCGTCCAACACGTTTGTTTACGATACGAGCCTGCCTGAGGTTGCCGTTACCACACCGAGTTACCATGTAAATTATTTCCCCGTTATTTACGGGACATCCTCCGACTCCACCCCCGGTATCGTCAATGAAGTGAAACTCAGGATCCGCCGTCAGGATGGTGTTTACTGGACAGGTTCGGGCTGGGGCGCTGGAGGGGTGCAATACTGGATTTCCGCATCGGGCACAAATTCATGGAGCTATGATAACGTGAGTGTATGGAGTAATGAAGTGGAGTACAAAGTTGCCGCAAAAGCGAAAGACAACGCGCTCAACTGGTCCGCTGTTTCTTCCTCACAAACATTCATTGTTGACAAATCTTCGCCGCTGACGAGTGTGTCCATTCCCGTCGAAGCTAAATATTATAAGACTTTTTCACCCAATCAGTTGAGCGGCCAGGCCAACGATAAGGACGGCATAGGAGATGCCAGCGTCAGCGATGTTGATCAGACGGAGCTGAAGGTGCAGATAAAGGATGAGGATACGGGGAATTGCTGGAGAGGGACGGTCGATCAGTGGGGGGGCATTGAAGATTGGAAGGCTGTGACAGACTACACTCCGGGTTTCCCGGGGAACTGGATTTACGACGAGCTGCTTACTGCTGACGGTACATGGGTTTCCGGACATCAATATAGGGTGAAAACTAAAGCCGCCGATAACGCGGGCAATTACGAACAACCTTTGCCGGGCAACCTGTTTATATTTGACAATGTCTGCGCAATTTCAACGGTGAGCGTGCCCGTTCCAGGCGAGTCGTACAGCAGTCTTTCATCTATAACAGGGACGGCCTCCGACGGAGCTTCCGGCCTTCACCCCGCCGGTGTTGACTTCGTTGAAGTCAGAATTAAAAATGAGACCAATAATCAGTATCTTACGTCGCCGGCGACTTGGGGCGGCGTCTCAAAATGGAACGTGGCCGCGGGCTCGACTTCATGGTCGCTTTCGGCCACCTCATGGGCGTCAAGCACAACTTACACGATAAATACCAGAGCGTATGATAAAGTGACGGAACCCTCGGCGAATATTGAAGTGAATTTTGATACTTTTACATTTACATTTGATAACGTCGCGCCTGATTCACATATATCCGCGCCGACGGCTAATCTATACTCATCCAATCTGTCGGCTGTTTCAGGCACCGTTTATGACCACACAACAGGTGTTGATAACCTTATGAAAGTCGCGGTGAAAGGGAAAACCGGTTGGCACACGGACAGATACTGGAATGCCTCCACATGGACGGCGCCGGGTGTGGAATTCTGGCTTGACGCGTCAGGGGCATTTCCTTCCGCTGCCGGAGCGACTGAAAATTTCTCATGGGCTACATCAACGAGCGCGTGGACATCAGGAGAAAGATTTGAACTGTTTTCAAAAGCAACCGACCGGACGGATAATTCGGCAAACACGGAGACTCAGGGGGCATCGGGAATAATTTTCACATTTGATAATGTGAAACCGGTTTCAATTACGACATATCCCGCATCCGGCGTCGGCTACAGTGATCTTCCCGCCATTTACGGGACCGCCAGCGATTCTTTATCGGGCGTTTATCCCGCGGGGGTTCAAAATGTTCAGCTTGCCATACAGATAGACCCCGACGGGGGCGACTGGTGGGACGGTAATGGTTGGGACAGCGCGACAGAAGTCTGGTTTGGCGCATCCCTCGCCGCCGGCAAATGGTCGTATAATACATCCACAGTTACCTGGACCAGCGGCCACACGTACAAAATTAAATCTAAATCGTCGGATAAAGCGGCGCCCGCAAACTCTGAAAGTGAGCCCTTAAACAATGTGACATTTACAATAGATAATGTCGCCCCGGACTCGTATTTTATCAAGCCATCCAGCGGGTCATCATACAACAATTCTGGCAACGTGCTCACTTCTCTTTACGGTACAGCTTCGGATGACGCCAGCGGAATCAAAAAAGTTGAGATTGCAATCCGGAACTTCTCATTAGGGAATTATTATTATAACGGTGCTGGCGGCTGGCCTCCCTCTGAAAATCCCATCTGGCTTGTTACCTCATCCACCCCAACCGGGCTTAACGCCGACTGGTCGTATCCGGCGCCGGTGTGGAATTCCGGCGATTATTACAAGGCATATATTAAAGCGACCGATAACACCGCGGTGCCCGCGCCCAATGTTGAAGCTGGTCATTTTGTGCAGTTCAGCATTGATATAAGCGCTCCGGAAATTGATGTGACATCTCCCTCTGACGGGGTGTTCAGGAACAGCGTGACTTCAATTGACGGCACTTCATTTGATGATTTTTCCGGCGTGAATACGGTGATACTTAAGATTCTTGAAGTGAACACAACAAAACAGTGGAATGGTATCTCTTTTGCAGTCGGGGAGAGCCCCCTGGTTATTTCAACAACGACCCCCGGACTTCCAGCGTGGCAGTACACCGGAATCACGGATGATAAATGGACGTCAGGATTCACATATAAACTTATTCCCGGCGGCAGCGATAAGGCGGCCAATGTGGTAGTTAACTATTCCACTTCCGTATTTTATTACGATAATTCAGCTCCGGCGTCAGAAGTTAAAATTCCGGTTGACGGCAATTACTATAAAGATACAAATCTGTCTTCTCTCTCGGGTACATCATCCGACATGCCGGATACAGCCGGCTTAACCAATGCCGGACTCAGTAAAGTTGACATAAAGCTTCTTGATACGAATGACGGCGCCTGCTGGACGGATTCGGGCTGGTCAACCACGACGGTTCAATGGCGTCTCGCGGACGGCACAACAAGCTGGTCATTCACATTTAATCCCACAAACTGGGAAACAGGTCATAAATACACTTTAACGCCGCGCGGACTGGACAATATTTCTAATGAAGAGACCATTTTTTCTACGGCGACTTTTTATATAGATTCCGATGCGCCGGCATCTCATATAGCCACGCCCTCGCAGAACGCCAATGTCGCGTCACTTTCTGAGATTAATGGTACTTCGTCTGATCTTCCGACGGGTGGCGGGCTGTTTAATTCCTCGGTGGTAAATATGAAAATACAGGTTTATGATTTAACAGCAGGCTCGACCGGTTACTGGAACGGAAACGCATTTCAGACCGGCGGCATATGGCTTTCCGCAGCGGGGACGGGTTCATGGTATTATACGGTTGTTTATTCCACAATGTGGGATAACGGCCACACATACAGAATAAAATCCAAAGGGCAGGATACCGCCGGAAATATTGAGACGCCTTCAGCGGGTACAGTTTTTAACTTTGATGAACAGGACCCCGAATCCACGGTCACCGCGCCGCAGAATAATCAGCATGTAAAATATCTTGACACGGTTTCCGGCACATCTTTGGATAATCTTTCCGGAGTGAAGACGGTTTATGTTTCAATAAAAAGAACTGCCGACTCGTGGTACTACGACGGAGCGATTTTTGTAAATACCAGCGGCGTTCCGACATGGAATAATATTGGTTCGGCGGCATCTCCCTGGAATTTCGCGGTTTCATCTTCCGTGTGGGAAAACGGTAAAACTTATACGGCGCAATCCTATGCGGAAGATAATGTGACGATACCATCTTCTAATACCGAAGTTCCCGTTTCCTCCAGCACTTTTGTTTTTGACACTTCCGTTCCCGCGTCCGGAGTTGCCGTGCCCGAAGACGGCGAAGCTTATACCGGCAAACCGGTTATAGACGGCACGGCGCAGGATGATTCGCCGGGCATTATAAATAAGGTTGAGGTGAGAATATGGCGTGAAGCGGGGCCTAATTTCTGGTGGAGCGATTCTTCCGGATGGGGCGCGAACGAATCATGGAATATGGCTTACAGCACATCAGCCTGGACGGTGTGGCATTCAACTTACACAGAAAAATTTGCGATTGAGGCGCAATATAAAATAGCTTCCCGCGTGACGGACAAAGCGGGCAATATTGAAGTCGTTACGTCCTCTAACACTTTTAAGATTGACAGAAGCTCGCCTACTTCGGAAATAGAAGTTCCTTCGCCCGGTGATTTTTATCAGACAACGGAGGTCTCCGGCACTTCCGACGACGCCGGCCCCGGCTCATCCGCTTCGGGTGTTAGTGTGGTTAAAATTCAGATAAAGAAGTTTATAGCCGGTACCACACATTACTGGTCAAATTTCAGCCATTTTGACACAACCGATGAAAATTGGGTAGACGCCTCGGGATTTGCTCCGTGGGATTTCACCACTATAGAGGACGCTTATTGGGTGAGCGGTTATCAGTACCAGGCAAAAATTAAATCAAGGGATTTTGCGTTAAACACGGAAGTAAATTTACCGTCTATTAATTTCTTCATAGATAAAGACGCTCCGCTGTCGGGCGTTGTGACGCCGCCGGATAATTCTTACAAAAAAGAGCTGACAGCGATTAAGGGCACGGCAAAAGACGAACCTTCCTCGCTTTATAATTCGGGATTAAACAATGTGAAGGTGCGAATTTATGACAATACAACAGCCAATCCGGAAAAATACTGGGATAGCGGTAATAACATATGGTCGTCAACCTCAACATGGAATAGTACATCTCTTTTTGTTTCTTCATGGTCATACAATTCAACGAATGTGACTTGGACAAATGAGCATGTGTATAAACTGAATGTCAGGGCTTGGGATAATCTGTCCATTGCGGAAGTAGCTTTCACGACTAAAACTTTTACATTTGATAATGTCGCGGGAAATTCTGTTATAACGCTTCCCGTAAACGGCGGTGAATATAATTCAATGCTTTCTATTTCGGGAAACGCTAACGCGTCGCCCGCGCCTCCCGCGAGCGTTCAGGTTGAAATTGCCGACACCACTCCCAACCCTGATCTTTATTGGAACGGTTCCACCTGGACAATAACGGCTGTGTGGAATGGCGCGTCCGCTCCGCCTGCGTGGTCATACACCGTTGATTTTAATACTGTCACATGGAAAGACGGGCATCTTTATTTTATAAGGACGAGAGTGTGGGATGAGGCGGGGAACGATTCGGTTCCCGGCGGCGCGGGGAATTCCTTCACTTATGATATAACAAAACCGAATTCGGGCGTTTCATCTCCCTTGGATAATTCTTATATCAATTCGCTTTCGCAGATTTCAGGCACATCGTCGGATGAAAAAACAGGTATTGATTATATTAAAATTCTGATAACCCAGGATCCGTATGGCACGCCGCAGTATTGGGACGGTTCTGTGTGGTCGCCGTCGGCGGATAACTGGCGCGCAACGAAACTTGTTGACGGCGTGAAGGGCGGACTTTCGGAAGATTGGTCTTATTCCGTTTTGAAAGCCACTTCCTTAACCAGCGGAACGCAATACAAAGTTCAGTCGTCGGCGTGGGATGAAGCCGGAAACTTTCAAATTACATATCCTGAGATTGAATTTACGGCTGACTTTGATGAAGCTCAAACAGCAATAACATGGCCTAATGAAGGCGGCACGTACACCGTTGATTTCTCTTCTTTTGCCGGCACCGCTGTAGATAACGAAAGTTTTGTAACAAAGACGGAATTTTCGCTGCTGAATAAAAATACGGCAAAATATTATCAATTGGGTTCCGGCTGGGTGAGTGGCAGATACTGGAACAGTGTTTCCACAGCAAATCTGCCGACTTGGTCGTATAACCGTCCGGCCCTTGCGTCCAACAGCGATTATCAGCTTGTCGCGAGGTCTTATGATTCCGCGAACAACATGGAAATTTCCTATTCTACGGTGAATTTTACCTATGACGAGACCGGCCCGGCAAGTCAGGTAACAATTCCCGCCGATGGTATTCTTATAAATGAGCTTGCTCAAATAGAGGGGACAGCTTATGACGAGACGGCGGGTGTAGGAGAGGTTGAAATTTATATTCATGATTTTATTCAGGGGAGATTTTGGACGGGGCTGTGGATGGCAACCACGACGATTCAATGGGTTGGCGCGGATATTCCATCTCCCGGCGTCGGCGTTGTCGCATGGGAATACACGGGAATTAATCAGAGTAACTGGGTCGCTAACGGAGACACACAGTATAGAATTCGCCCTCGCGCGAAGGATAGCGTAGGCAATACGGGCGTTCTCGGCTCTACTCATACATTTACTTTTGATGTGACGCAGCCTGAATCGAGAATTACAAAACCGGTGAGCGACGGTGTTCATTTAAATGTTCTCTCAAGCATTGACGGCACCGCCTACGACGTGACCGCCGGAATTGACAAAATCTATTTGAGAATTAAGAGAAATACAGACGGCTACACATGGGCGGGTTCGTCTTTTGTTGCCGCGAGCAGCCGTGTTCTTGCGACGGAGCTTACGCCTGACGCCACGAAATGGACTTACACTTCGCTTCCCAGCTGGGTGAGCGGGTCTTCCTATACGCTGAATATCCAGTCGCTGGATTTTTCAACAAACTGGGAAACGGATTTTACGACAATGACGTTTGTGTGGGATACGACGGGCCCTGAGACGGCCGTAACAGCGCCTGTTGGAGCCAATCTTTACGCACCGGGTCAGATAACCGGCACAGCATCCGACGCGGTGGGTTCCGTGGCGCTGGTTGAGCTCCGAATAAAAAGAATTGCCGACGCGAAATATTGGAATCCTGTTGACGGTTCTTCATGGACCGCCGCCGACACATGGTTTGACCCCGGCAATATAAGCTGGTTTTATAATGAAGGGTTATGGAATTGGGCGAAAGACAATCAGTACAGCGTTGAATGCCGCGGCACCGATGAACTCGGAAACGTTGAAATCGCTCCGTACGATAAAAAAACTTTTAAGATTGACCAGGATGCCCCATCCTCGGGAATGACAAAACCCGTTCATAACGGCAGATATTACGCTCTTAATGAAATAACGGGCACATCAGCAGACCCCGGAAGTTATCCGACGCTTGTGGCCAGAACCATGGTGGCAATAAAACACGGCACCGATTATCTGCAAAGCGACAAATTATCGTGGGGCGCGGGCATTTCTTCTTTTACCGCGACGGGCACCCCGTGGACGGTGACGCTTGACACCAACGCCTGGAAGGACGGTGACACCTACACTGTCCTGACGAGAGCGTATGATAATACCGGAAATGCCGAAGCTGAAGGAAGCCCCGACGCGGCAAACGCCAAAAATTTTATATCAGACAAAACAAAACCGCAATCATTGATTGTCAATCCCGTGCACAATGTTAGTAATTATGACAATTTGTCCCAGCTTCCGAGAATAGACGGAACGGCCTTTGATGCTTTTGGAGTGTCGCAGGTTGAAATTTGGGTCAAAAAAACCCTCGGTAATGTTTACTGGGACGGCGCCGCATGGGGTGATTTTGAAACCTGGCTGCCCGCGAATTTGTCGTCGGGAGCCACTTACTGGTGGTATGACAGCGTTAATTTTAACACATCCTGCGACTATCTGGTCAAGTCAAGAGCTTATGATTCGGCGAATCCGGTCAATGCCGAAGCCGCCGGTACGGAAGGCGCCGATAACTTTCACCGAGCGACAATTGATATGAACGCTCCTGATTCTCTTATCCAGACACCGGCCGCCGGCGCGACGCTCAGTTCTTTGCCGGGTACGGCAATTGCCGGCACAGCGGTTGATACGCAAAGTGATATCACTTTTGTAAAAATAAGGGTTTCCGATATTACCTCTCCCGCCACAAAATATTATAATCTTGCGGGATGGGACACAAACTCCGCCAACTGGCATAACACCAACTTCGTGTCCGGAATGAGCATTACATGGGACGCTGACGGCCTTAACATTACAGACGCGATTTGGACTTCTGGCTATAATTACCGTCTTGAAACATTCGCTAAGGATTCGGCGAACCCCGAAAATACTGAGGTCACTTATTCAACGAAGACATTTACTTTTGACGCGGCGCCTCCGGTGTCCGGAGTGAAGTTTCCCGTTCATAACGCGCATTATAAATCCGGCGCTCTCGGACAAACGATCACAGGAACGGCCACAGACGCCACTTCGGACGTGGAATATGTTTATGTGAGTATTCTTGAAGAAGGCACGGCGAAATGGTTTAACGGCGCCGGTTTCCTTTCGGACACGACTTCTTGGCGTGATACGGGAATTACTTTGGGCGCCACCAACTGGAGTTATACAAACGCGGCGATTGCCTGGACGAACGGACAGAGATATCTTTTTAAGACATACGCGATTGATGAGATAGGGAACACTTCGGATCCGACATCGGGTTTGAGAATTGTTTATGATACAGCCGAGCCGAATTCTTCGGTTACAAATCCTGCGGATGGTTCCACGAAGCAGAAGGATACTCTTTCTCTTCTTTCAGGGAACGCTTCGGACACCTCACCAGGGCTTGTTAATAATGTGAAAATTTCTCTGATGATAAAAGACTATCCTGCTGGCGGGACGAATTATCACTGGGACGGTTCCACATGGACGGATAACGGTGGAAGTGACTTGTGGCTTGCCGCGGAATATACGCAGGATACGCAATCGGGCGTATGGTCATATTCTTTTACGGCGTCAAAATGGGTGACGGGGAAATATTATGAGTTAAAGACAAAGGCGCAGGACAAAGCGCTTAATCCCGAAACAAGCTTTGGGCTTTCAACTTTCAGAGTTGTAAAAGAAGCTTCTGAATTCGCTGTGAATGTTGTGGGCGCGGCGCCCGCAACAGCAGGGTCATTCTATGACGTAACGGTTACCGCAAAAGACAACGAAGGGAACATTGCTTTAACTTATGAAGGAACTGTCAAGTTTGTCACAAAAGATACGCTTGCCCTTAAAGGCCATCCGGCCGCAGAATGGGCGGAAAGCGATATACAGACTTATGGGGTTGGCTTTGACACGTATACATTCAAACTTGCGGAAGAAGGTTATCATCTGTTCAATAATCTCGTGAGATTTAAGACGGCATCTCTTGGCGCGGGCACTCTTAAATTTGTTCTTGTTTATGATACGGCATCCGTCGCTGATACCGAAGCGCCGGATATTCTCGGAGAGCATAAGAACATTGTTGTAAATCCGAAAGCTGCCGACCGCATTCAGGTCATTCTGCCGGGTGAAACGGCAGTTGCCGGCATAACTTCGGGCAAAATAGATTTGCCATCCCCTCAAACCGCGGGCGCGGGATTTTATGCGACCGTCAAGATTTGTGATGAATACTGGAATGTCACAACAGCCACAAACACAATAAACATTACAACAACTGACCCGAATGACACTAATCCCGGCAATAAATACGTTTCGGGTTCTACAACGACGCAAATCACGATGCTGACTGCCGGAAGCAGAGATGTTGAAGCGTTTTCCGTCGGCGGGGTTTTTAATGATTTTGACAAAGACAATCCATATAATAATTCTGTTACGGTTGCCGCTGATGTGCCTACACGCCTCCAGGTCATTCTTCCGGGGGTGACGGCTAAGCCCGGCACTCCATTGGGCAAAGAAAATACTCCGACGGCGCAGCCGGCCGGCGTTGAATTTACGGCGACTGTTTACGCGACTGATTCCAACTGGAACGTTAACACTTCCACAACCGTCTGGGCGGGTTTTGAAACGACGGATATTTATGATACGCCCACGTCAAGCAAATCTCTCGCAAGCGGCCAGACACAGGTAATCTTCAAGATGTATGAGGCAAAGGTGCAGACAATCACCGCGACAAATTTAGACAGTTCGCTTATTGAATCAAAAGCCGCCCTGACGATTAAGTATGGCGCGGGGCAGAAACTCCAGGTGCTTGTCCCGGGTGAAAATTATCTACCGGGTTCGTCGCAGGGTAAAGATGGCGCTGTGCAGGAGCAGACGGCCGGAGTGCAGTTTACCGTGACGGCGCGTCTTTGCGACGATAACTGGAATGTTAAAACGGATTCGGCGGTTACCGTCGCTGTGACTGGCAACGACCCGAACGGCTCTGTCCCCACGCCTTATATGATTACAGGCGTTGGGCCGTTTAATGTGACATATAAAACGGCATGGCAGGGAACTGTCCAGGCGACATGGACGGTGACGGGGACTGCCGCGGGATGGACTTCCTACACTTCCGCTAAAATTTCCGTTAAGCCGGCTTCCGTAAAACATCTGCAGGTTCTGTTGCCCGGTGAGGAGTCCTCTCCCGGCTCATCAACGGGAAAAACCGGCTCCGTTTCCACGCAGACGGCGGGAGCCCAGTTTATAATAACGGTGAAAGCTGTTGACGAATTCTGGAATATACAGCCCACATCCAATCCTATCGTAGGCATTGCTGTGAACAGCGCTTATTTTGAAAAACAGAGCGCTCATGGCCTTGTAAACGGAACGACAGTTTTCTGGATGCTCCTCAAAGACGCCGAAAGAGACCCGTGGAAGATAACCGCTTCAACTTCGGACGGCAAATCTATTCTGCCCGATATGTCCTCGGATATATATGTGCAGGGCGCCGCGGTCCAAAAACTTATGATTCTCGCTCCCGGCGAAATTTGGAATCCCGGATCCAGTGAAGGCAGAACGGGTGTTCCGTCGACCAGAACAGCAGGCGTTAATTTTAATATGACATTAAGGACAGTGGACGCTTACTGGAACCAGTCAAATTCCGTCGCGAATGTAAAATTGACATCGACTGACCCGAATAAGAATGAAGTGACGGGAATTGCCTTCAATGGATTACAGGTGCAAACATATGCTTTAAGAACGGCTAACAATTCATGGTCGGTGACCGTTTCAACTACGGCCGGAGAGAATTTTGCTTCTCATACGACGCAGAATATTTATGTTGATCCCGCCTCGGCGAGCCGGCTTCTTGTTATCGCTCCCGGAGAAACATTTGATGAGGGTTCTGCCGACGGTAAAGATGACGCGCCGATTAATCAGACGGCAGGGACTCCTTTCAACATAACTGTTATTGCTTGCGACGCTTACTTTAATAAAACAACGGTTGAACCCACGGTGGGAATTACAACCACCGATCCGTATGACGGCGCCATAGCTTCACAGCAGCTTGTCGCGGGCGCCACGACATTTATGCTCAATTTCAGAAAAGCTCATTCATCATGGACAATAACGACTTCAAACGACGGAGGCTATGCTAATAACACTTCTTCGCAGATTTATGTTAATCCCGGCACAGCGATAAAGCTTCAGGCTCTCGCTCCCGGCGAAACTGCCGACGACGGCAATGTGTCAAACGGCGGAAAATCGGGTTCTGTCAATGAGCAGCAGGCGGGCGTGAGTTTTACGGTGACGGTGCGCGGCGTGGACCAATTCTGGAACTTACAGGAATCCGCGGTGGCGGAAGCGATGCTTACAAGCAATTATGCCGGAGATTACATCGTTCCTGTGTCATCGCCTTTGGCCGGTGACGGCTTGGCTGTGTTCGATGTGTCTCTTGTGAAAGCTAACACCACCTCGTATCTTACAGTTGATGATATAGACGGCATAGCGCTGGCGCAGTATAATCACGCGGGCATAAAATGCGTTCCGGGCTCTCCCGCGTATCTTATGGTTCTTCTGCCAGGCGAGACACAAACTCCCGCTGTAGATCCCGGAAAAGAAGACCCGCCGACGGTTCAGACAGCCGGAGGAGAGTTTATATTTACAGTGCTGTCTGTTGACAGTAATTATAACATAACTCCGACGACGGCAACCGTGCAAATAGGTTCGTCCGATTCAAATGCCGTTGTGCCCTCAACGAATACGCTTGTAAACGGAACAACAACTTTTACGCTCACTCTGAAAACGGCAAACGCTTACAGAACGGTTTTTGCCGGTGAATATGATACGGGCTACGGTTTTTCTTCCAATGCTGTTTCAACTTCAACGGTGTATCTCAATCCTGACAACCCCGTAAAGCTGGCCGCTATTCTGCCGGGGCAAACCTACGGCCCCGGAACGCAAAACGGAAAATCCGGCGCGCCCGCGCAGCAGACGGCAGGTATTCAATTTACCATAACGGTCCGGGCGGTTGACGAATACTGGAACACAAACGCATCAACAGCTCCGACAGTTTCAATAACGCTTGAGGATACCAACGCGCCGCCCCCCGACAACAGAGTTCTTAGCAACGGTGTGTCAACATTTACGGTGACATTTAAAACGGCTGATGCGCTTGTGGGTAAAAAATGGACAATAACAGCGGCGGATGTTACCGGGGCGCTTGTCTCGACGATAACCGCCGAGGTACCAGTGATGCCCAACTATAACAATAAACGCCTGCTTGCGGTTCTTCCGAATCAGACAAGAACTCCCGGCCAAAATCCCGGAAGAACGGGAACCGTTTCATGGCATGCCGCCGGCTCCACTTTTACTATTACGATTTATGATACGGATAATAATTTTAACCTGTGCGACGGCAGAGGAGGCGGAAATTATCCTGATGTTTTTATCAATTCCACTGACGGATATGGCTTTGATGAGGGTGACAAGTTTCTTCTTAACGGCCAGCGGGATTTCTGGATTAGTCCGAGAATAGCGAATACCACTCACACTGTTACCGCGACCGCCGCCTCTTATACGCAGAATATTTCTTCTCAATATGAAGTGAAAGCGGACACGAACGATTACCGATTGATTACGCTTCTGCCGGGTATGACTTATGACCCGGGTTCGGATAGCGGTTATCAAGATTCTCCTGATTCACATCTTGCCGGCTCAACATTTACGGTCAATGTGAAAGCTGTTGACAGGCACTGGAATCTGCTCAATACGAGAACGGATGAGGTGACGCTTGCCGTAGCGGATCCGAATGCCGGTATTCTCGTGAATCCGCAGTTCCTCACTTTCGGCGAAAAGAATTTTGATATTGTACCGAAAACCGTCGGCTCCACATGGACCGTGATTACATCGGCCGGAGGATATGTCACTTACAGAACGCCGCAGTTTGAAATTACTCCGTCTCCCGCGGTCAAACTCCAGGTTCTGCTTCCCGGCGAAACCGCCGTTCCGGGGACAGTCGCGGGCAAAACCGGAACGCCGGCCAATCGGGTTGCGGGCGAAGTATTCACGATTACGGTGAATGCTGTGGATGATGACTGGAACAGAAATAATCTTGACAATCCTCTTGTGGGCATTACCACAACTGATCCAGATGATACCCATCCCGGCAATAAATATCTTACGAATGGAGCGACGACATTCGTGATAACGTTTAAAACCGCGAACAGCTCATGGACAATAACCGCGGTCGACCATGCCGGCGGAAGAAGCTCTTATGCAACGGGCGTTTCCGCCGGGGTTTATGTTAATCCCAATACGCCCGTAAAACTGCTTGTTCTTCTGCCGGGCGAAGCGGATGACCCCGGTTCCGCGCCGGGCTCCGAGCCATTCGGCGGAAGCGAAGGAAAATCAGACTGGACGCCTGATAATCAGACGGCGGGGGCCGCATTTACCGTCACGGTTAAGGCTGTTGACTCATGGTGGAACATAAACACCGGCACTTCTCCGACGGTGGAGATAACATCTACCGATAGCAATGCTGATTTGAGCGATAATAACAAAGCCCTGACGAATGGAACGACAACGTTTAGTGTGATAATGAAAACGGCTAATACATCATGGAAAATCGGAGCGAAAGATGTTGCGGTGGTTTTAAGCTCATATACGAGTCCCGCGGTTTATATTAACCCTAATGAGCCGACAAGATTGAGGATTATTGTGCCAAACCAGACGAGGACTCCCGGCACCGTCGCCGGCAAGAGCGGCGGCCCCTCAAACAGAACAGCGGGCGCGCAGTTCACTATAACCGTTGACGCCTGCGATGACTGGTGGAACACAAATGCTGCGAGCGCTCCGCTAGTGGCGATAACAAGTGAAGACACAAACGCGAGTCTGCCG
>PHAM01000086.1 GCA_002841685.1 Elusimicrobia bacterium HGW-Elusimicrobia-2
CAACATTGCTATGATCCCGCCTGTTGATCTTTGTTCTTTGCTTAAGAAAAAAATTGCTTTTTCAAATAAAAGGGGTTACGATGTATTTGCCGTTCCCTAGCGAAACTGTCCCCTGGGAAACTGTCCCCGCTGTTAATTGACAGCAATACGCGCTTGTTATATAATTCACACATGGAATTTATAATTTTTCTATTGGCCGTTTTTTTTCTTGTGCTGGCTGCGGGATATCTGTACAGGGAAGATCTTGTGATAAAGATACACGCTTTTATCAACTTCTTCGTCTTCAACGATTCCTATGTTCTGCACTACAAAAGAAGAGTGGGTGTTATCTGCCTGCTCATCGCGCTATATCTGTTTTTTCTGATTCTTCATGGATGAGATGGAAAAGCTGCTCCTTGCGGGGGCGGCTGAATCAAGAGAACTTTTCACCGTAGAAAAACAGGGAAGCTCTTATTCCCTGATGAACGGCGAGCCCGAAGAGGAAAAAGAAAGCCTCTCCGGTTTTGCCGCGTCGCTAAGAATACTCAAAAACGGGAAGATGGGGTTTTCCTGGACAAATGACAGGAACGCACTTTCCAAAATGGCCGCCGACAGCGAAAGGATGCTGTTTGACGCGGCGTCATGGGGCTGGCAGATAGCTCTTTCCGGCGGAGATAGTCCGCCGGCGGTCGAGATCCGCGATGACAAAGGCATGTCTTTTGAGAGCGGCCTGATATGGGAGAGCCTCAGGTCAATGGAAAAAGAAGCCCGCGGACGCGATGGCAGGATAACAAAATGCCTCAGCGCTTCTTTTTCAGGATCATCATCAAAACTCGTCATAGCCAATTCTTCGGGGAAAAGCGTCACTGCCCACAAAACGGCTTTTTCCGAAGGCCTGGCGCTCGTCGCCGAATCCGGCGGCGAGGTGCAGATAGGCTCCAGTCATAACAGCGGCTGTTTCCGCGAGGACATAGACAGGGCGAGGATAATAGACGAGGCCGTGGATGACGCCGTCAGCCAGTTCTCAGCAGTCTCACTTGATTCGGCGCCGATGACAGTTTTGCTCCCGTCTCACACGGCCTGCGTATTTCTTTCGATTATAGAAGGCTGGTTTTGCGCGGATGAGTTCCTCGAGGGAAGGGTGCCGTCTTCATGGACAGAAGGAACTTCTGTCGGGTCAAAACTTCTGACGGTTATAGACGATGGGACAATACCGCGCCTAAGCGGCAGTATGCCTTTTGACAGCGAAGGTGTCGCCGCGAAAAGGCACAAAATTATAGATAAGGGCGTTTTTTGCGAATTTCTTACGGATTTCCGGACAGCAGGGCTTCTCGGCAGAAAATCCACGGGCAGCGCCGTGCGGGGAGTTTCCAGCCTGCCGCAGCCGGGTTTTTTCAATCTTTTTATAGAAAAGGGGGCAGACGAAATATCATCTCTGATCGGTGAGGGTGATGTCCTGCAGATAGACGAGGTGATAGGCACCCATCTTGTGGATCCCCAAACGGCACGTTTTTCATTCGGCGCCCGCGGGCGGTTATACAGAAAAGGCAAACCGGTCAAAAATATCAGGGGCATCACAATATCCGGCGGATTGCTGGATTTTCTGCGGAACATAAAAGGTGTGGGGAATGACCTCAAGTTCTATTCCTCAACAGGCAGCCCATCTCTTCTTGTGGGCGGCGTTCAGGTATCGGGGGAATAAATGGATACTCTTAAAAAAAACCGCCGCTGTAAAATGGCAGAAATTCATTTTTCCGGGCTAAAAAGTTAATATAAAATTATGACAACAAAAATAGCAGTTTTTAAGGGCAAAAGAGTAAGAAAAACTATTCATAAAAATGAATGGTGGTTTGTGGTTGAGGACGTTGTTTTGGCGCTTATTGATTCAAGCGATCCAAAGCAGTATATCCAGCGTATGAAACAGAGGGATCCGGAGATTGCCAAAGGGTGGGTACAAATTGTACATACCCTTGAAGTACCGACGGAAGGTGGAAAACAAAGAATGAATTGTGCCAATACGGAAGGGGTCTTTCGCATAATTCAATCAATCCCTTCGGCAAAAGCCGAGCCGTTTAAACGATGGCTGGCAAGAGTCGGCTATGAGAGGATAAAAGAAATTGAAGACCCGGAACTGGCAACAAAAAGAACACATGCGATTTATAAAGCAAAAGGATATTCCAAGTTGTGGATTGCCAAGCGAATGCGCGGCATAGAAGTGAGAGAAACTTTAACAAATGAATGGAAAAAACGGGGAGCAAAAGAAGATACGGAATATTCAATTTTGACAGCGGAAATTTCCAAAGCGACATTTGGAATGACCCCGTCGCAATATAAAAAGTTCAAGGGATTAAAGCGGGAAAATTTGCGGGATCATATGGAAGATTTGGAATTGATTTTAACAATGCTGGGGGAGGCCACCACCACCAAAATAACTAAAGACAAAAATTCAAAAGGATTTATTCCGCTTAAACAAAATGCCAAAGAAGGCGCAGAAGTGGCTGGGTCTACCAGAAAAGATATTGAGAGAAGAACAGGCAGTCAAGTTTCAACGCGGACGAATTTTTTAAAACAGCCGCAAAACAAAAAACTGCTTAAAAAGAAATGACTATGCCGGACATGAAAATATACAAAACGCAAGATTTGGTTTTGCAGGTTTCCACGCTTCCTCTGTTAAGGGAAGGCAAACAGAAAAATTTCCTTTTCCTAAGAGATGAAATGAACCGAAAGAAAGATAAAAAACATTCAGCGAGGAGCGCGGGGAGAATAATAATTGAGAATACGGGGTAAACAACGGAAAGTGAGTAAAGAAACAATGAAAACGGGACTCATCGGATGGCCGGTGGCGCATTCTCTATCTCCGGCGATCCACAACGGCGCCTTTGAAAAACTTTCTCTCCCCTGGCGCTATGGCCTCTACCCGGTAGAGCCGGGGAATTTTGATAACGGCATAAAAAAGCTCATGGATGAACTCCGCGGCTTTAACATAACCTTTCCCTATAAAGAAAAAATTTCGGCCTATCTTGATGATGTGTCTCCCGGCGCTTCCAGCATAGGGGCCGTCAACTGCGCTAAGAATGATAATGGCAGGTGGACAGGGACCAACACGGATTCTTCGGGTTTTCTCAAAGCCCTTAAAGAGGACATCAATCCGCACGACAGGAACATTTTTATCCTCGGCGCCGGCGGCGCGGCGAAAGCCGCGGCTTTCTCTCTGGCGGAGTCCGGCACGCGGAAGATATTCATAAAAGACCCCGACGCTGAAAAAGCGCGGGATCTCATAAAGCGCCTGAACAGGTTTGCTCCGGCGCAGGCGGTTTTTATAAGCGATGATTTCACGGAATTGAAGAACTGCGATGTGCTGGTCAACGCCACGCCTCTGGGTATGGCCGACGAGCGCATCCCTCTTCCCGCCGATATCCTGCACAAAGGCCTTTATGTTTTTGAATGCATCTACAACAGGGAGACGCCGCTCCTCAAAGCGGCCGCGGAGAGGGGCCTACGCCGTCAGGACGGCCTTAACATGCTGGTTTATCAGGCGGCGGATTCTTTCACCTTCTGGACGGGTGAGAAGGCGCCTGTGGAATTGATGAAAGACAGGGTGAAAAAAGATCTATGACACGGGAAAGGGAAAAGGAAAAGAGGACGTCCTTAATTTAATGGCAGGGAGGAAAAGATGATAGAGTATAAAACAGCGGGGGAATCGCACGGGAAGGGATACAACGTTATAATAAACGGCATCCCGGCGGGTCTTGAATTACAAAGCTCGGATATTGATTTTCATCTCGCGCGCCGTCAGACGGGCTACGGCCGCGGCGAAAGGATGAAGACCATAGAAAAAGACCACGCCCGTATAATATCCGGCGTGAGGTGGGGCGAGACGATAGGCTCCCCCGTATCTTTTTTCATAGAAAACAAAGACTGGGAAAACTGGGGAAGCATAATGTCCGAGAAGGCGGAAGACAGGTCGGAAGAATTTGTTCTGACAAAACCCCGCCCCGGCCACGCCGACCTCGCCGGCCTGATAAAATACGGAAGGGAGGACCTGCGGGATGTTCTAGAAAGGGCCTCGGCCAGAGAGACTGCCGCGCGCGTGGCCGCGGGGAGCGTGTGCATAAAACTTTTGAGCGAACTCGGAATACGAATACATTCTTTCACAAAAGAAATAGGCGGGATCCGCGGCAAAGCCGCCAGATATGATTATGACGATGTCGTGCGGAAGACGGCCTCTTCAGCCGTGCGTTGCCTGGACAAAGACGCGGAAAAAGAAATGATCAAAGCCATTGACAAGGCGAAGGAGGAAGGCGACACTCTGGGGGGCGTTTTCACCGTTGTCATCTGGGGACTTCCTCCGGGTTTCGGCAGTTATGACGTCTGGGAGAACCGCCTTGACGGGCGTTTCGCCAAAGCCCTCATGTCGGTGCCGGCGGTGAAGGGAGTTGAGGTAGGCAGGGGCTTCCGCATGGCGACACTCCCGGGCTCAAAGGTGCATGACCCCATTTATTACGACGAGAAACTTTCCTTTTACAGAAAAAGCAACAACGCCGGAGGCGTGGAAGGGGGCGTCTCAAACGGCATGCCCGTTTTTATACGCGCGGCCATCAAGCCCATACCGTCGCTCATGAAACCTCTCAAATCCGCTGACATTAAAACCAAAAAAATTGTGGACGCTCAGATCGTCAGGAGCGATGTGTGCGTCGTGCCGGCCGCGGGCGTCATAGGCGAGGCGGTAATCGCGGTGGAGACGGCAAACGCCGTTATGGAGAAACTCGGCGGCGACTGCATGGAAGACCTGCTCATGAATTTCAAAACTTACTGCGAGCGGATAAAGGAATATTGGCGGCCCACCTCACAGAAAAACCTGTGATAGCACAATGAACATTGCGCTCACGGGAATGATGGGTTCGGGGAAGACCGCGATCGGAAAAATCCTCGCCGAAAAACTCAGAATGAGATTTTTTGATATGGATACTCATATAGAAAAGACCGCCCAAAAAAAGATAAAAGACATATTCGCCGATGGCGGGGAAGCGCTCTTCCGCCAAATGGAGAGGGAGCTTGTAAAATGCCTCTCTGCTCTGGACGGCCTTGTGATCTCAACCGGCGGAGGAATAGTGCTGAATGGTGAGAACATAAATGACCTGAGAAAAAAGGGAAAAATAGTTTATCTGAAAGCGAAGCCGGAAATCCTTTTTGAACGGATTCAAAAAGATAAGAACAGGCCTCTTCTCAATGTGAAAGATCCCCTCGCGGAATTGAGAAGGATATACGGCAAGAGAAAAAAATTTTATGCCGACTGCGATATCTGTGTGGACACGGCCGGCAGGGAAGAGGAAGAAATATGCGCGGAAATAGCGAAAAAAATAAAGGCGGTGCGACATGCATAAAACTGTAATAGGCGAAAAACTTGATATAGGGAAGATCGTTTTTCCGCTGGTGAGAAATCATGTGAAAAGATGCCTTCTGGTGACAAACACTAAAGTGGGGAAACTCTACGCGAAGAGCGTATCGGATTCCCTGAAAAAAAAAGGGATAGAACCACGCGCCGTTGTTCTCCCCGACGGAGAGCGCTATAAAAACCTTAATACGCTTGCGCAACTCTATTCCGCGGCCGTTAAAAACCTCATAACGAGAAAATGCTTTGCCGTGGCGCTCGGGGGAGGTGTCGTCGGCGA
>PHAM01000087.1 GCA_002841685.1 Elusimicrobia bacterium HGW-Elusimicrobia-2
CATTGTCCTCTTTCTTCTCTTTTCATACCTACCTCCTCTTTCCTTCTTTCCCTCATTATACTTTTTTGGAAGGTAGGTTTTCATATAATCATACTCCGACTGAACGGCATACATTCTGTCATTTCGAGCGAAACGAGAAATCTTAGATTCTTCGTCGCTAACGCTCCTCAGAATGACATGAGAGTATGAATAATTCAAGTTAATTTTGTGTCAAGATAAGAATGCGGTTGTGGCAGAATATGCGCTACGCGGGTTCAGTAAACCGATAGGTGTTTCCGAATATGAGTTAACTCGCGCATTGCCGCAAAGTTTAAAATCTTCACTGCCTACGGTTGAAGAAATTGAAGAAGAGTTGAAAAGTAGGAAAAAATAGAGGGGGGGGTACCTTAAAACGGCGTCGTCGGAAAAAAGGGGTTAAACGCCCGCGCCAAGGTCGGTGGGAGCTCTGCCGAGTTTCCTGAGATCCGAAACAGCTTCCCGCACCTGCACGTCAACAGATACGTTTTCGTGTATCCTTTCGGGATATATTTGATAGTTCTTTCTGTGCTCATCGGGAGTGAGGTTGAGCATCATGGAATTTGCCCCCGCCATAAAACCTCTGTTTCGCCCTTCCACAGGGGCCAGAGTTTCCAGAGCCGTTGTTGAAACGATTTTTCCCAAGGGGTCCGCGATTCTCAGCAGAGAGATTGTTTTTAATATTTTGTCGAGAGAAGGGGGCTTTGTTCCCGCAAAAGGCGTTTGAGGATGAGGAATAAAAGGCCCGAAGGTGTACATTTCAGGAGCGAGTTTTACCGCCTCAAGAATATCCTTCACTGTATCTTCGTCACTCTGTCCGGGGAATCCGACAAGGCCCCCGGTCAGGACCAGAAAACCTAACTTTTTTGCCTCTTCAATTTCTTCCAGGCGACGGCTCAGGGAATCCCCGGGATGGATTTTTGAATAAATAGTTTCGTTTGAAGTTTCAAAGCGTATGAGCACGCCGCGGGCTCCAGCGTCATAGAATTTTTTCAATCCGGCTTTGCCAACTTCCCCGACGCTTATAAAGAGCAGGACAGCGTTTTCACCGCGTATTTTTTTAATGAGTTTTGCAATGCGTCCGGCGTCCCATTCGGGGTCTTCTCCGCTTTGAAGAACCAGCGCCTTGAAACCGTAAATATCAATAGAGCGTTTAACGGTGTCAAGGATTTCTTCCTCGGTCATTCTATATCGGGGCAGTGCGATATTGTCTTTTCGTATGCCGCAGTACAGGCAGTTGTTCGCGCAGTTGTTTGAGAATTCAATGATACCATGCACGCAGCAGGCGTTTTTGTGGTATTTCTGGCGTATGAAATTCGCCACCTTGTATAAGTATTCTTTATCTCCCTCGTCTTCCAGTGAGAAAAGATGCAGATATTCCTCAAATTTTATTTTTCTTCCTTCCAGCGCCGCATCCAGTATCGTCCGGGTTTTTTTTGACGCTTCTCCTTTTCCTTCAAGTTTTGAAAGGCGAAGGTCCACTTTCCGGAGCTTAAAAAATGTTTCTTTCCAGAATTCCAGTATTTCCCGGGCTTCTTTTTCGGGAACGACATTTATGACAAAACCGCCCTGCGCATATATATAGTCACCGGCCTTTACTTTTACAAAATCGTTGTGAGCGTAGCGTTTCTCGCCGAAGTAGTCTATTATGACTTTCTTGTCCTGGAAGCCTGTTATTTTACCGGGGATGGCGTAGCACATAATATCCGCTCTTCAAAAGTAGATGTCGCGTTCTCCGTTTTTGATTTTTGTGTAGTCGTCCATAAATTTTTTAAATATCTTCGGTTTTTGCTTTTTTATTTCATCAATTTCTTTTTTTATTATTTTTTCACCTTTTTTCTTTGTTTCAGGAGAAGCGTAATCGTCCAGCCATTCCCTGAATGTAAGAACGGCGTTCATTTTACAGAACCATTTTTCCTCGCCTTTTTTCAGGAGGTTCATTATACATTTGCCGGTCCTGCCGCAGCGGTATCCGGCGGTGCAGAAAGAAGTTATATAGCCCATGTCGGCGAATTCGCCTATGACTTCATCAAGGCTTCTTGTGTCGCCGAGCATAAACTGCTGCCGTTCCGCTTCCTGTTCGCTGTATCGGTCGCTGTATGCGCCTATTCCTATTTTGGTTGAAGCGTCGGTCTGTGTTACTCCCAGGCTTAGCGCTTCACGGCGTATTTTAGCCTTTTCCCTCGCCGTTATTATCATTCCCGTGTAGGGCACAGAAATGCGTATTATGGTTATAAGTTTTTTAAAATCTTCGTCTGAAACCTTATATGTACTTTTTTTAGATAGAGTGGTGCCGGACGCCGGTTCAAGCCGGGGAAATGAAATTGTGTGAGGGCCTATCCCGAAATGTTTTTCCAGGTCGATAGTATGATATAAAAGGCCCATCACTTCAAAACGCCAGTCATATAATCCGAAAAGTGCGCCTATGGCCACATCGTCTATTCCGGCTTTCTGCGCCCTGTGAAGGGCATAGAGACGCCACCTGTAATCAGATTTTGATCCGGTCGGATGCATTTTTGAGTAAGTGTCATGATGATAAGTTTCCTGAAAAACCTGATATGTTCCGATACCGGTTTTTTTAAGCTGTTTTAACTCTTTTACCGTCATAGGCGCGGCATTTACATTGACCCTGCGGATCTCTCCGTGGCGGACTTTTACGCTGTATATGGTGTTAATAGTGTCGGTCATATAATCTATCCCTGAGGATGGATGTTCTCCGTAGACAACAATTATGCGTTTGTGCCCTGAAGAGACAAGGGCTTTTGCCTCATTTTCAGTTTCTTTAAGAGATAATTTACGGCGTTTTTCAGATTTATTGCTTTTTCTGAAAGCGCAGTATAGACAGTCGTTTTCACAAAGATTGCTCAGGTAAAGCGGAGCGAAAGTGACGATCCTGTTGTCATAGACTTTTTTCTTTATCGCCAGGGCCGCTTTCTGCATCTCAAGCAGAAGTTTTTTGTCAGTCACATTTAAAAGAGCCGCTGTTTCATCGGGCTCAAGTCTTTTTATCTTGAGAGCTTTGGCGATGATCTGCCTTATGCGCTTTTTAGACGGTGACTTATTTTTTTTAATGAGCTCCCATATATGCGTGTCATTAATGAAATCGTTACCGTTCTTATTGAGATATTGAGAATACTCCTGTGGTACGATACGGGAGATATTTTTCATCAGGGCGGCGGGGTTTAATTTTCCAATGCGCTTTTGAAAACTTTTCCGGGATTGTCCGCCAGCAGCAGGATTCCCCATACCGCAAGGGCAAGGATGATTACAGAAAGTCCGAGCAATGCGGCATCCGGAGTCATTTCAAAAAACGCTTCCCCCTCTGTCAGATATGCCATGACTGAGTCGATGAACCACATGATTGCCGCGCCCCAGAATATCAGGCTTAACGTGCCCAGCTTATATTTGTCGTCGGGGGCGTTTACATACCATAGCGCAGTTGTGATCACCGCCGCCAGTGCGGTCATAAGCAGCCACATTATTCAGCCTCCCTGACAATGGCCATCTTTGCTCCGTTAATGGCTCTGTTTACCAGCTCAACGGCCGTAACCATTATTGCCCAGATGCTTGTTACGGTTACGGACATAGCTGTACCCACTGTAGCCATCTCGTGAAGCATTGGAGCCACTTCCGAAGGATTTTTCAGCGCTGTCAAAAAAGGCGGCCAGGGCGTGACTTCCCCGTGCCATATATGTTCCAGCGCCAGCAGTATAACCCCGCCCCATAACATCGTGTTCAGCCAGCCCAATCTCCGGCTCCAGCTCAATCCGGCATTTTCAGTCTTTTTACCCTCTCTCTTCTTAACAACCTTCTGCGCAACGCTTGTTACGATGGCCTCTGCCATAGGTACAATAAAACACGCCATACTCTTACCTCCTGTCTATCCCCGTCATCCTGAGGCGAGGGGGAGTTTCCAATACGTCAACATACTAAATTCTTTCATTTATTAAAAATTTATTACAGTCTGCAGCGCAACCGAATTATTGTTAACACTCGGCGTTTCACTGTTTACCTGGTATTCGCCGCGTATTGAAATGTTTTCCGCGACATCACAGCCGATAGCGAGTGTTGATCTTTTAATTTTATCACCGCCATCCGGTTTCCATTGGCCGTAGCGCGCAGTCCCATAAACATTTTTGTAAATGCCGGCGAGCGCCTGCATATAAAATCCGCTGTGTTTGTTTTCTCCTGTTCCCGACAGGTCTTCTTTACCTGCAATGTATTCTCCTTTTAAGTTGAACGATTTTTTCCCGCACCTGACATCCGCTCCTGTTCTCTGCCACAGTTTTTCGCTGTCGTCGTCAAAATATGGCCCCCTTGCGAAAGAAAAACCGAATTCAAGCTGTTTTGCCGGAGAGACGCCTATTCTGCCGCCGTAAGTTTTCGAATTATTATTGTCCGCGGTCTGATTAACGGGAGCGCTGCTTATATCAACGCCCATGCCGTTAACCGCGAAAAGATTGAAATTCAGCATAGAAGTTTTGCCGTGGAAATTTATTCCGGTATCGCTCCATCCTCCGTCCATCATGAGTTCGGTTGTAATGGGAGGAGTTACGATTTTTCTGTCGCAGGCCGCAAATGTGTGACAGTCAATTCCGAAAGGTACATCAATGAGTCCTGCCTGTATCCCGAGTTTTTCTTTTACAATACTGAAATCAACAAGTGTCTGGCCGAGAGAGGCCTCTCCGTCTTCTACGACAACGGCACCCTCAAATGAGGCCTGCTCACTGATTTCGGTTTCAAAATCAATTTCAAATGTTCCCATTTGAAATGAACTGTTTTCGCTCTGCGTATCGCGATAAAGAATGTCGGCAAAACCGCTGATCGCGCCTTCGCCCTGCGCGGCGGTTATAAATACCACTGTCGTTGCCGAGAATAGAACCATCGTTTTTAAAATCAGTTTTTTCATAATTTCCATCCTTTATAAGTGTTACGATTTCAATAATAGTAACACTTTAAAAAAGTTTGTCAAGAAGAAAATTCAGATTCCTTTGCCGGTTGTAGCGGCATTCAGGGAGGAGTGCTTGACGCCTTTTACGGATTTTAGTTTATCCGCAAGACTTTTTATTTTTTGAGGCGCTCCTTTTACAATTATTATCTCAAAGCAGTTATTATGGTCCAGGTGGATGTGCTGTGAGGAAATAATGAGCCCGTGTGTGTCATGCTGTATATCGATAAGTTTGCTGATGAGATCTTTTTTGTGATGGTCATAGACAAGAGTTATCGCGGCCACGACCGTTTTGCCCTTGTCCCATTCGCTTTTGACAAGCTCTTTCCTTATAAGGTCCGCAATCGCTTTTGAGCGGGCCGGACAATTCTGTTTTTTTATGTGGAGGTCAAACTTTGACAGAAGTTCTTTTTCAAGCGAAACGCCGAATCTTGTAAGCTTATCCATTGATTGTAATTTAACAAGTTGAGTGGTTTTGTGTCAAGCTTTTTGTGACAAAAAAGTGGGAATAGGAAGGGACATCGTGACCCCCCTGGGAAGAAATATAGGTTTATCAGGTTGATTTGTTTTGGGGAAGAATATGAAAAGAAGATAAGGATTA
>PHAM01000008.1:0-39228 GCA_002841685.1 Elusimicrobia bacterium HGW-Elusimicrobia-2
TAATCCTTATCTTCTTTTCATATTCTTCCCCAAAACAAATCAACCTGATAAACCTATATTTCTTCCCAGGGGGGTCACGATGTCCCTTCCTATTCCCAGTTTCGGCGCAATTAGGTCATTGACAAAATGGTCATTTATTTTTTATTTTTACTCTGTTTTACGCGTTATGTAACTCGCGCGAATAAAGGGGGTGAGAAATGGGCAAAACTCAGAAAAATGTCGGACGGCACATTGTTGCCGAGTTGTGGGGATGCAACAGCGAATATCTTGATGACGTTTCCATAGTGCAGGAGTTTATGAATAACGCCGCCCGCGCGGCGAACGCCACGGTTCTCAATTCCGTTTTTCACACTTTTATTCCTCACGGCGTTTCGGGAGCGGTGATAATAGCGGAGTCGCATCTGGCCATTCACACATGGAGCGAACTCTCGCTGGCCTCCATAGATATATACACATGCGGGGATAAAGCCGATCCGTGGAAGGCCTTTAACTACCTGAAAGACGCTTTTCAGTCGAAAAAACACACCGTGACAGAGTTGAAGCGCGGTATTTTTGAAGCCGACAGCGATTTTGACCTGCAGCAGAATTATAAGGATCAGGTCTGTGACTGAGTGGCTCAAAGAAAAGTTCAGTCCTTACGAAACACACCTTCATAAATTCAAAAAAGTGGTAAGAAAGAAACGCACCAAATTCCAGAATATGGCTATAGTGGATACTTACAGTTTCGGCAGGTGCCTTGTTCTTGACGGTGAAATACAATCAGCGTTATCGGATGAAAAAATATATCATGAGCTTCTTGTCCATCCCGCCGCGGGCTTTTGCGCGGTCAAGCCGGAAAAAGTCATCATACTCGGAGGAGGCGAAGGCGCTACGCTCCGGGAGGTGCTGAGGTGGAAGAGCGTCAGTAAAGTTGTTATGGTCGATATCGACGGTGAGACGGTGGAGTTTTGCAAAAAATACCTCGAGCCCTGGCACAGAGGTTCTTTTCGCGATCCGCGCGCCGAAGTGGTTTACGCCGACGCGTATTCCTATATAAAGAATTCATCCGATGAATGGGATATCATAATTATGGATCTTCCCTGTCCTCTTAAAGGCGGCCCCGCCTTTAAGCTTTATACGCTTGAATTTTTTAAGATATTAAAAAAGCGCCTTGCGAAGGGCGGCCTTCTTGTTACTCAGGGCGGCGGCGCTTCGTCCGTGGATTCCGATTTTCATTTCGCGCTATATGCCACATTAAAGAAGGCTTTTAAACATCTTATGTCCTATCAGATGTTTGTGCCGTCTTTCGATGTGCCGTGGGCTTTTATCGCGGCCTCGGACCGCCGCTTTCCAGCGGGGAAAAAAGCGTGGGATAAAATCCGCCGCGCAGCGTCAGGGCCGTTTGACACGCTTAACTCCCAGCTGCTGGATGCCCTGGGAAAGAACCCCGAGTTTTTTAAAAAAGGCCTTAACAGCGGAAAGATAATTACAGAGCGTAAGCCGGTTTATTTTTTTAAATAAATGGCCACAGGAGAGATCACTTTTTTAGCCGCGATGAAAAAATACATCGCGACTGAGAAACATTCGTTTCACACTCCCGGGCACAAGGCCGGCCGGGCTTTTGACGGCCAGTTCCGGAATTATATGAAGAGCAATCTGTTCTCGCTTGATATAACGGCGACGCCCTTTGTGGATTCAATACACAATCCATCGGGCCCGCTGCTTGAAACCGCGCGCCGGATCAGCGATCTCTATGAGGTGAAAAAAAGTTTTCTGCTCGTCAACGGTTCCACCACGGGGAATCTCGCCGCGTTCATATCCCTTTTTCGCGACGGCGACTCGGTGCTCATATCACGCAACAGCCATAAATCCGTCATAGGCGCCTGCATACTTTCAGGGGTGTATCCGGTCTGGATGAATCCCAGGATTCTTAAAAACGGCATCACCTGCGAGGTTAATTCGGAGGAGGTGGAAAAATATCTTAATTCATATCCGGAGGTAAAAGGCGTGTTCGTCACCTCCCCGACTTATCACGGCATTATCACGGATATAGAAAACATAGCGAAGGTGTGCAGGGAGCATAAAAAACTCCTTATTGTGGATGAGGCATGGGGGCCGCATCTTTTTTTCAGTGAGGATAAAACTCTTTCGGCCGTTAATTACGCCGATTGCGTTATACACAGTTTCCATAAGATACTGCCTGTTTTTTCACAGGGTTCCGTCATGCATATCTGTTCGGATAATATCAATGTGGAAAACGTTGAAAAAGCTGTTTCGCTTCTAACCACGACCTCGCCTTTCTATCCCATGCTCATGACTCTGGATTACTGTTCGCTGATGCTGAAGCGCAAAGGCCTGAAAATGGTGGAGAAGATGCTCGCGCTGGGCAATCTGGCCATATCGGACATAAGGAAGATGCCTCTGGGTTACGCCATGGATTCTTCCGATCTGCCGGAAGGATACAGAATGGACACGAGCAAGGTGACGGTTGATTTTAGGGATCGGGGACTGACGGGTTTTTTTATTCAGAAACATCTTATGAAAGCGGGAATAGGAATAGATTGCGCGAATCCCCTCAATGTGATAGCGACACTGGGTTTGGGCAATACAAGAGGAGATATATCAGCGCTGACGGCGGCTCTCAAAAACCTGCCTCAGAAAAGGCCGATCAAGTTCACGGGTTTCCGTTTCCCCGAAACGCCCGCCGAAATTGTTTTGACTCCGCGCGAGGTGTATACGCGTTACCAGAAAAAAAAGATACACCTTGACGAGTCGGAAGGCCAGATATGCGCCGAGACCATCGCCCCCTATCCCCCCGGCATACCGGTGCTTCTGCCGGGAGAAAGGATCACCGCGGAAGTCATAGAATACCTTGAAATGATAGACCGCTTCAAATGGTCGGTTTTCAGGTCTGGAAAAAAGACCAAAAATAAGTTAGAATTGATTTCAGTTATAGAAGTGTGAGAGATTAGGAGAACATAATGAAAAAAATCAAAAAGCTGAAAGTCCGCCGTGGCGGGAAAGAGCAGGCCCCTGCGAAGCGCTCCGTCTGCCGTGGCGGATCCGCCTCTGGCGGAAAAAAGAAATCAGCGGTTGTAAAAAAGGAGACTGTTAAAAAGCTGAAAGTCCGCCGTGGCGGGATCAAACAGCCGTCCGCCAAAGAAAAGGCGCTGAGGCACAAGCATCTTGCCGTAATAGTGTCGCAGCTGAAAGAGGAAAAACTGTTCGTGCAGGAGCGTGTCGAGAAAGCCAAGCGGGACGAGTGGATAGGCTCGGTCAATGATGAGATAGACAATGCTGTGGCCTCCACCGAAAGGGACATACTTTTTGAAAGGGTGGACAGGCTCATCCAGCGGCTGGACGAAATTGATAACGCTCTGAAAAAAGCGCAGCTTAAAAACTTCGGCATTTGTGAAACGTGCGGTATGGCAATATCGCTCAAAAGACTCAAACTGATTCCTTACGCGCGCTTCTGCTACAGGTGCATATCAAAAGACTGAAAAGGATATTCACAAATCCCCCCGCGAATAAATTGACCCGGCGGATACTTTTTCCAATAGCGCTTTTTCTGCTGTTCTTATCCCCCGCTCGGGCTATAAAATTTGACAGCATATCGTGGAAAGCCGGAAAAATAGATCTCACCCGTCAAATTGAAAAAAAAGTGACGGTGATAAATGACGCGCGGGAAAACGTTGAGCTGCTGACCCGGGTTTCCTGCGAGTGCGTTGGTGTTTATCCGAAGACATTTTCTTTCCTTCCCGGCGAGTCGGCGACGCTTCGGATAATATTCAATCCCGACGGCGAAGAAGGGGCGGTCCGCCACAGCGTGTATTTTGAGACGAGCGCCGGGGATTTCATCAATTACTTTATCAGCGTAGATGTGGAGCCGGTTTTTGATATCTATTTTTTTTATGACGAGAATTGCGCCAAATGCGGCCGGATCATCAGGGAACTTGAGAAGCTCAAAGGCGAATATTCTTTCCGTCTCAGAAAACTGCTTATATCGGAACGGCGGAACTTCGAATTTATGGCCCAGCTTGAAAAAAGCTCGGATGTCAAAAAAGACAGATTTCCCGTACTCGCTGTCGGCGGCGTTCTTCTTGCCGGCTCGGATGAAATAATTTCCGGAGCCGAAGCGGCTCTTGTTCAATTCAGCAGTTATCCGCCTGATACGCTTGTGTTTGACACGAATGCCGGCCGGGCGGCAATCCTGGACAAATACGGCAAATTGAAGTTTCTTCCGGTGGCTGCGGCGGCTCTTATCGACGGGGTGAACCCCTGCGCTTTCGCGGGAATAATTTTTCTGATCTCTTATATGAGCTTTGTGATGAAAAAGCCGAAAAGGGAAATTGTTGTTTTCGGCGCCGGATACTGCTTTGGTGTCGGAGTACTGTATTTTCTCTTCGGCCTGGGTCTGCTTGAGATAGCCAGAGAGCTGGCGCTTATGAAAGCGGCCGGAAGGGTGTTTTATTTTTTAATGGGCGCGCTGACCTTTGTCCTGGCGGTTTTGAGCGTCCGGGATGCCGTTGTTTTTCGCCAGGGCGGCGAAGCGGCTCTTAAGGTGCCGGATGCCGTCAGGGACCGGATGCGCAGGGTCAGTTCGAAGATGCTCGGCAGGGGGACGACTTTTCTCTATGCTTTTTTGATAGGGGGCATTGTTTCATCTTTTGAGTTTGTCTGCACGGGGCAGATATATCTGCCGACAATAGCCTATGTGGTGTCAGCCACAGCCTATCGCGCTCAGGCGGTGTTCGCGCTTTTTCTTTACTCGGTTCTTTTTACGCTGCCGCTGCTGGCTGTTTTTGTTTTTGTTTTCGCAGGGATGTCGTCCGTCGGTATGATAACTTTTCTCAAGAAGCATGTTGTCGCGGCGAAGCTTTTGAACGCTTTTCTTTTCGGGTCTTTCGCGGCCTATCTTTTCTTTTTCGCGATGGGCGGATAATAAAGGGGGTATTATGTTGACTTTGGTGAAATCCCGGCCTTGCCGGCCGGCCGGCGCTTGGGGCGTGAAAAAAATACTTGCGGTCTGCGCGTTGCTGCTGCTGAGCAATTTCCTTTCCGCTTTTCAGGAAGGTGAGAACATGCCTGATTTCGGTCTGCCCGCCTCGGACGGAAATTTTTACATGCTGTCAGGTCTTCTGGAGAATGCTTCCGCGCTTGTATTTTCTTTCTTTGATTCCAACTGCGCCCCCTGCCGGAGAGAACTGCCGTCGCTCCTGGCGACGGAGAAAAAGTATGCCGCTGATAAAGGCGTGAGATTTTTTATGGTTTCTGTCGGGGAAGACAGGGAGACGGTCAAAAAATGTATAAAGGAATGGGGGATCACCCAGCCTGTGCTCTATGATGAATCGGCGGATCTGGCGAAACAGTGCGGTGTCGTGGCAGGCTCTTTTAAGAACATCCCCCGCACATTTGTCGCGGATAGAAACGGCAGGGTGACAAAAATATTCAAGGGTTATCAGGAAGGCCTGGTGAAAGCGATGTCAACGGAAATAGATAAAGCATCTTCGGCGTCAACCGGCACGGTGAAAACGATAAGGATACTTTACACGAACAGCGCCAACGGCATTATAGAAGCCTGTGACTGCCCGACCAATCCCTATGGGGGGCTGGTGCGGAGGCTGACTTTTTTTCAAAAGATAGCCGCTTCCGATATTAAGATTTCGGCGGGGGACTTTTTTTCTCCCAATGACGAACAGGTAAAAAACAGCTATGTGGCCGGGATAATGGCCAAGCTGGATTATGACGCCGTGTGCGTGGGCGATCAGGAGTTCCGTGCGGGGGCAGATGCTTTTCAAAGTATTTTGTCAGAATATGAACTGCCCATTGTTAATGCCAATATGCAGCTCTGCGATGAAAAAAGCTGCTCGGTATTCGGCAAACACTACATAATAAAAGAAGTGAATGGCGTGAAAATAGGGATAACGGGCGTTACTTCGGAATCCTGCTTTCTGTTTTATCCGCAAAAAATAAAAGAGCGCCTGAAGATCACAATTCCGCCGAGGGAAGCGCTCGCCGAAATCGTCCCGGTAATGCGGAAAAAATGCGATTATGTTTTCGTGCTGGTGCACGCCGGAGAAAAAGAGGTGGAGGAGATAGCCGGCGCGGTTAAGGGGATAGATATTATTTTTTCCGGGCACACCCAGACGCTGACCTGTAAGAAAGGCAAGCCGCTCATCGTGCAGGCGGGCGCCGCCGCCCGCTATGTGGGGGAGCTGACAATGCGTCTTTCCGGAGGGAGCGCTGTTTATGAAAACAAATTTTTCCCTCTCACCGATGACGTAATCAAGGACGAATGGGGGCTTTCCATCAGCGAAAAATATTTAATAGAATATAAAAAGAGTTTAGGAAAGTTTAAGCAGTGAGGGGGCTATTTATGATAAACAGGCGTGTTGCGGTTTTGACTTTGGCGGTCATTTGTATATTAAACGGATCGGGGTGTGTCAGATCGGATCAGGCATGGAAGGCCGGCCGGAAAAAACCCGCGTGGGTATCAAAACCCCCGGAAAAGCCCGGTTATTATTATTACGTCGGCATTTCACAGCATCAGGAGGATAGGGGAGTGGCCCTGCAAAAAGCTCTGGAAGAGGCTATGAAACAGGTGCTGACCACAATCGGGATCACCGTGGGTACGCAGATGCGCCTGGATAAGGAAATAAGCGGAAATGAGGCGATCACGAAGATGCTGGACAAATACAGGGAGTCCGGACAGGCCAAGGTGCAGGGGCATAAGATAGATGATAGTTTTACGGAAGAATACCTCGACGGCGGCCGGCGCTTTTGTGACTTCTATCTGCTGTTGAGATATTCGGAGAGCGAGATAAAAAAAGAAAGGCAGCGCATTCAGGATCAGCAGGCGCAAAACCGCATCGAGGCCGACAGGAAAATGAGAGAGTCCGATACTTTGCTGAAAGAGGGTAAGATATTGGCGTCGTTTGAGGAAGACGCGAGAATGTTTACAATGCTCGCCGACCAGCCCGGCATTTCGCAATACTCCCTCCTTCTAAACAGGATGAAGAAACTGCTCAATTCCCTTGAGGCGGAAGCTGTCAGCGCCCAGGGGAAAAAACCCTCTGTCCGGCTTATCGCGAAAATGGACGGGAAAAGGGAAGCCGTCTCCGGGGTGAGGTTGCTTGCTTCTTTTGACACGGGTGAGGGCGAAGTCTATTCGCCCAAAAGCACGGCCGAGGATGGGATAGCCGTTTTCCCGATAGCAAAGATAAAATTCGCCGGGGGTATAGCCAGGCTTAAAATCATGCCCATGGCCGAGCAGTTCACGGTGCCGCTCAAAAACGCCTATATGGACGACTCGGATTTTCAGTTTATAGAAGGGATATTGAACGGCCTTGAGATTTCATTGACCATTAAAGCGGCGGATTTCGGCGGAAGCAGATTCGCGCTGGTCGTTTGGGACGACAAGGGAAAAAGAGAGACTTCTTTTGAAACGGCGCTTTCCAAACAGCTCACCTCCGCGGGAATAAGCGTGCGGGCTTTTTCAGATATCGCTGTGGGCGTGAGCTTTGACAATTTTGAGAACGAGGAATTTTACGGTTTTCTCACTGCCCAGGGCATGGACAATTTGATTGTCGGGCGCGTCAATGTTATTGATAACGGTGATGTTTACAATCTTAAAAGTGTGACGTCCCAGGCGGACATGAAGGTCGTGGAATTAAAAACCCGGAAACTTCTGGCGGCGTTTGAAAAATCTAAAACAGGCGTACAGATAAATTTTGAGAGAGCCAGGTCCAAGACTTCCAAAGAACTTGTTGAGGAAATAGCGCCTGAGCTTGTTGATATAGCCGGAGTGCAGTAATCAAATCAAAACATCCAAATCAGCAGTCCGCGAAGCGAAAATAAAAAACATACCCTCTTTGCCGGGGGTGTATATTTTCAAGGGCGCAAAAGATAAAATCCTTTATGTTGGGAAGGCCGCTGATCTTAAAAAGAGGGTATCGTCTTATTTCAAGAGCGGGATAACAAATAAGACATTCCACCTCATGGCCGCCGCCCGCCGAGTTGAATTCATAACTGTCTCAAGCGCCAAAGAAGCGCTTATCCTGGAAGAGAAACTCATAAAACTTTTAAGGCCGAAGTACAATGTTGTTCTGGCCGACGATAAAAATTATCCTTATGTTTGCGTGACCGATGAAAGATATCCGAGGTTTTTATACAGCCGCGGGAGAAAAACAGCCAATTGCTTCGGGCCTTATCCCGACGCGTCATCTTTGAAATTGTCAATGCGCCGGCTGCTTGGAATATTCGGCCTGCCCGTGTGCACAAGCCAGCAGTACGAGAGGATATCCCGCGTCGGCCGGGCGGAAAGCTGTATATATTTTCACATTGAGAAATGTCCCGCGCCCTGCTGCGGTAAAATACATGTTAAGGATTATATGCGCAGAGTGAAAGGGGTAATAAGTTTTCTGAAAGGAGAAAAGAAGATCCTGATAAACGAACTGCGGGGAAAGATGACCAAGGCCTCCGGTGAAACAGATTATGAAGAGGCTCTGCGTATCCGCAAAACCATTGACGCCTTCAGGGAAGTGCAGGAGAGGGTCGATATCACCGCCGCCGACGCCGAAAAGTATTTGTTCCGTCCGGAGCAGGCGCTGCGTCAGATCAAGGGCTTGCTGGGTCTGCGATGTATTCCGGAAATGATAGACGGGATGGACATATCGCACATACAGGGTTCAAGCACGGTGGCCTCCGCCGTGCGTTTCGTAAACGGCCTGCCGGATAAATCATCCTACAGAAAATATGCCATGCGCACGAAGGGGATAGACGATTGCGCGATGATAAGAGAGGCCGTCGCGAGGCGCTTCCGCAAAGAGAGCGCGGATCTTGTGCTCATAGATGGTGGTGAAGGTCAGTTAAATGCCGCCGTTGAGAGCATGAAAAAAATAAACAAAAATATTGAACTGATAAGCCTCGCCAAGCGCGCGGAAATCATATACAGAAAAAACGGCAAGACGCTGAAGCTGGCGAAAGATTCCCCTGCTTTGCGTTTACTCATGTATGTGAGGGACGAGGCGCACCGCTTTGCGGTCGCCTATCACAGGCAGAAGCGGAGAAAAACGATAGAGGGGAAGGATCGTTAAGAAAAGCGGGCAAACTGAATAACTGAAAGTCCGGCGCCACTTCCTCAGCGGGGGTATTTCGCCGTGATTTTTGAGGACATGCCGCCGCGGGCGTTGAACACGGCTTCAACCGTCGCGGTTTTTGGTTTTACATATTTGACAATATCTTCCAGCACTTTGTTGACGGCGTTTTCCTGGAAAATCCCCAGGTTCCGGTAGGCGATGAGATAGAGTTTCAGAGATTTCATCTCAATACAGTATTTGTCCGGCACATAGCGTATGACAAGGGTTCCAAGATCGGGCAGGCCCGCCAGAGGGCATATCGTGTTGAACTCGGGATATTCTATGACGATCTCGTATTTTTTATAAGTGTTCCGCCACACATCAACAGAGGGCAGTTTAGCGTCTATGCCGCTTTTAGAGCAGTCTTTGTAAGATTTGTTTTCAGGAGATCTCATTGTTGAGGATGTAATAGCTGCCCCTGTGAGTGACCCCGAGCGTATTAAAACAAGCTCTCACCGGCCTTGAGGCGCAGTCAAGATAATCTTTTGACTGTTCGCCGATGAGGACGAAATAGCCGTCGCAGTTTTTAACGGGCTTTATATTGTTTGACCAGTAAGCCTGACAGCGGTCTATAAGAGCCTTGAGCTGTGCGGGTACGGCGGTGAAGAACACGGGACTTATGATTATCAATACTTGTCTGTTGCTGATCAGGTTGATGAATTTACCGAAATCATCGCTCTGAACACAGTCCCCCGCCGCGCATTTGAGGCAACCCGTGCAAGGCTTTATGTCAAAATCCTTGAGGTTCACGGCGGAACTTCCGGGGATGTCTTTATTTATCAGAGCGGCCATTTTTCTGCAGCTGCCCGCCTCGCGGGGACTGGCGTTGACGGCGAGGGTGTCCTTATCAGAGATTAGGGGCGATATCTCTTCTAAAAATTCTTCCAGCTTCATCCCATATCTCCTTTTCGTCAAAAACCTGTAATTGTTTATTTTTCACAACAATCTTTCCGTCGCAGATAACGTCGCTTGCGGTGAAATCCCTGCCGCAGAAAAGAAGCGCCGCGAGCGCATCGCCTGTCCCTCCGAAAGAAATATCACGGCAGTTGAACAGGGCTATGTCGGCGGCCTTACCCGGAGCGAGTTCGCCTATATCGCTTCGCCCGAGGGCTTTGGCTCCGCCTCTGGTGGCCATATAAAAAGCGTCCCTCGCCGGCATTGATTCCACGCCGGTCCGGACCCTGGCAACCATCATGGCGTTCCTGATCTCCAGCAGCATATTGGAGGAATCATTGGACGCGGAACCGTCAACGCCTATGGATACGGTGGCGCCGTTTTCCATCAGCGTTCTTATCGGCGCTATGCCGCTTCCGAGACGCAGGTTTGAAGTCGGGCAGTGCGCCACGCAGGATTTCGTGCCGCCCAGAAGTTTCATATCGTCATTACTTAAATGAACACAGTGGGCAAAAAGGACATCCTCGCCCAGCCAGCCGACCCGTTCCATATATTTGACAGGGGTGTCACCGAATTTTTCCTTACAGAAATTTTCTTCATCAACAGTCTCGGCCAGATGAGTGTGGGAGAGTATCCTATGCTTACGGGCGAATTTGATACTTTCCTTCATAATGCCGGTTGAAACCGAAAAGGGCGAGCAGGGGGCGTTCACTATCCTCGTCATAGCGAAGTCCTTATAATCGTGATATTTTTTTATCAGCCGCTCGGTGTCTTTGAGTATTTCTTCGTCTTTCTGCACGACGGAATCCGGCGGCAGGCCCCCGTCTTTGACCGAAAGCGACATGGAGCCTCTTGTCGGGTGGAATCTCACTCCGAGTTCCCGCGCGGTGTCGATCTCAATATCTATCAGATTTTCGCTTCTTTGCGGGAAGACATAATAATGATCCAGGGAAGTGGTACAGCCCGAAAGGAAAAGTTCCCCGACGGCGAGTTTTGTTGATACCTTCACCCATTCGGGGCTGAGGTGTTCCCATATACGGTAAAGATATATCAGCCAGTCAAAGAGTTTGGCGTCCGCAACCTGCGGCAGCACCCTGGTCAAGGTCTGGTAGAAATGGTGATGCGTGTTCACAAATCCCGGAAGGGCTATTTTATATCTGCCGTCGATGATTGTGTCTGCCGGCTCCTGTATATTTTTCCCGATGCTCTTTATTCTGTTGCCTTCTATCAGTATATCGCAGTCTTTAATTTCCCGGGATCCATCATCCATACAGGCGCACAGGAAAATGTTCTTTATAAGTATTTTATTCATTGCTCTTCTCACCGCTTTTTTTGCTTTCTTTCAGGAGCTCGGCGCTGTATCTTTTTCCGTCAGTGGTAATGCGTATGCTCCCGTCACGGTCTGTCCTGAATATTTTACAGCCGTAATCCTGCAGCCTTTTCAACGTCGCTTTTTTCGGATGGCCGAAGCGGTTTTTGGCCCCCACGCATATGACCGCGTAAAGCGGCTGAGCCCAGTCCATGAATTCCTGCGTTGTTGAAGACGTGGAGCCGTGATGTGCCACTTTCAGAACCGTGCATACCAGCTCTTTTTTGAAATTCTGCATCATGAATCTTTCGGATTGTTTTTCCCCGTCTCCGGTGAAAAAAAACGAGACATCCTTGTATATGAGTTTCAACTCCAGCGAATTCTCGTTGGGTTCGGAGCCGCCCCTGAAATATCTGTCGCGGGGAGGATTGAACACTTTGAAATAGCAGTATTTGTCGAGCACGATCTTGTCACCCGCGCGCGCCTCCACATATTCGCAGCCTTTTTCTTCCACGAGTTCAAGCAGATTTTCATAAACATAGGAACCGTACTGAAAACCGGGATCCACAAAAGTGTCCACCGGTATAACTTTCAGTACTGACGGGAGTCCGCCTATGTGATCGTTATGGGGGTGAGACATGATCATATAGTCCAATTTTTTGATCCCGCGTTTCTTCAGGAAGGGCACGATAATGCCTGCTCCGGCGTCAAAACTGCTCCATTCCGTGGGGCCGTTTCCCGCGTCAATGAGGATGTTTTTCCCCTCCGGCGTCTCAATGAGGATGCTGTCTCCCTGACCGACATCTATATAAGTGACGGAAAGAACATTTTTTTTCAGAGGCGGCTCTTTCGCGAAAACACTTGCCGAGAGCGCTATAGCGGCAAAAACAGCGCCGAAGATTTTTTTATATTGATACATTTGAAAAATTGTAGTAACATTAGCTCGAAAAATCAAGAAGCTGAAAGTCCGCTGAAAGTCCGCCTGCGGCGGAAGGAAATTTTAAAATGGATAAAAAAGAAAATATAGAGGGTTTTGAGGAAGAGGCGCTGGAGATCCTTTCGGATGACGATTCGCCCGAGAAAAAGCTTCTGGGTCCGGAGCTGGACGCCATAGCGAGGGAAGAGAAATTCTTTTCCCACATAATACATTATCTCACTGGCCTGCGCACGGAAGAGGAAGAGGCCAGGGCGCTCTGGAGCGCCATACTGGATCACAAATACCTGATGAGCGAAAAACTCGCCAGGAATGTGGGATTTCGCGTAGCCGCGCTGGATTATTTCCTTAATATAGACAGGCGGCTGAAAAGAGTCAATTTTGTCGAGATCAACAAAATGAAAAAGATCTGGTTTGAGGCCTCGTATGATTCGCTGACGCGGGTTTTCAGAAAAAATGTGATGGACTACTGGTTTAGCCGTATGAAGGAAGAAGCGGCCGCGAAAAAACTTGCGGTCATTTTTTTTGATGTGGACGGATTCAAGAAATACAATGACAGGCTGGGCCATCTTGCCGGCGACGCGGCGCTCTATGAGATCGCCAGGGTCATGCGAAAATTTTCGGAAAAGGTATTCAGGTTCGGCGGCGACGAGTTTGTGATCATGGTTCAGATGGGCCTTGCCAACGCGAGGGAACTGGCGGCGAAAATCACAAAAAAGATACGCGCTTCCACCCAGGCTCTTGAAAAAGCGGAAAGCTCAATAGGCATATCTTTCGGCGCGGCCGTTTATCCGGATGACGGCGCTTCTCTGAAAGAACTGCTCAATGCCGCGGACAAGAGGCTTTATAAGAAAAAAAGCGAGCGTAAAAAAGACGCTAAATAATGTCAAAAAGAGTCATCCTGATCGCTGAAGATGAGCCTTATATCAGGGAAGTGCTCAAGGCCATGGTCAACGAGCTGGGGGATTTTAATATCCTTGAGGCCGCCAACGCGGGGGAACTCGCGGATCTTGCGCGCAAAGTCCGGCCGGACCTTATAATAACGGATGTGATAATGCCGGACGAGGACGCGTATCACGCGCTGGCGGAACTGAAAAAAGACCCTGAGTTTAAAGACATTCCCGTCATATTCGAATCGGCCCTTATGAGCGACAGGGCTGTTTTTGAGACGATGGCGCCCCCCGGCCCGGCCGTGTTTCTGGTGAAACCGTTTAAATTTGACGAGTTCGCCGAGGCCTTTAAAAAAATGCTCCCTCCCGCAAATGAATGAGCGCGGGGATTATGGACAGGGCAATATTTAGTTATTGACTTTTTTCCGGACAAATGTTTATTATAGGAACGTTTTGAAATTTTTTTTTAAGGAGATTGAATTAAATGCCGACGACTAATCAGCTGATAAAGAGCGGAAGAGAGAGCTTTAAAAAGGCCAAGAAAAACAGGGCTCTTCAAAGATGTCCGCAGAGAAGGGGCGTGTGCGTTAAAGTCTATACAACCACACCCAAGAAGCCGAATTCGGCTCTCAGAAAAGTGGCCAGGGTGAAGCTCACAAACGGTATGGAAGTAACAGCGTATATTCCGGGCATAGGGCATAATCTTCAGGAACATTCCATAGTCATGATAAGGGGCGGCAGGGTGAAAGATCTTCCGGGCGTGAGATATCATCTTGTCAGGGGAGTGCTCGATTCGGCGGGAACCGACGGCAGAAAGAAGTCCAGATCCAAATACGGCACGAAAAGAGGTAAGAAAGAATGAGCAGGAAAAAAATAAAAATCCACACATCCAGAAGGCGGCTTCCGGACATCAAATACGGCAGCCTCATGATAACGCTGTTCATAAACAACATAATGAAAGAAGGCAAGAAAAACGCGGCCATGAGGATAATGTATGACGCCCTGGATGAGGCGTCCAAACAGCTCAAGGTGCCGCAGAAAGATCTTCTTGACAAAGCGGTGACCAATCTCCGCCCGCAGGTCGAGGTCAAATCGCGGCGCGTTGGCGGCGCGACATATCAGATTCCGCAGCCCGTGACCGATGAGAGGGGGCAGGATCTGGCGATGCGCTGGATACTCGAGGCGGCCAGAAAGAGGAAGGGCGCCCCGATGCATAAGAAACTGGCGATGGAACTCATAGACGCTTATAAGGGTGAGGGCTCCGTCATGAAAAAAAGAGAAAACGTTCATAAAATGGCGGAGGCCAACAAGGCTTTCGCTCATTACAGATATTGACTTTCTTGCGGAGGATGCGCTGATTATAAGAAAACTTTGATCCCTTTTTTTCGGGATTTTCAGGTTATAGTTCAGAAATAAATTTATGGAAGTTGATATTTCAAAATTAAGAAACATAGGCATTATAGCGCACATTGACGCGGGTAAGACAACCACAACCGAGAGGGTGCTCTTCTACACGGGGCGTATCTGGAGGATGGGCGAGGTGCATGACGGCACCACGATCATGGATTGCCTTGAGGAGGAAAGGAAACGAGGCATTACCATACAGTCCGCCGTTACGGTGTGTTCCTGGGATTATCCCAAAGGCGTGAAGCATCAGATAAATATCATAGATACGCCCGGCCATGTGGATTTTACCGCCGAGGTGGAGAGGTCGCTGCGTGTTCTTGACGGATGCGTGGTTGTTTTCTGCGCCGTGGGCGGCGTTGAGCCCCAGTCCGAAGCGGTCTGGTACCAGGCCACCCGGCACAGGGTGCCGATAGTGGCTTTCATCAACAAGCTCGACAGGGCGGGGGCGGATTACTGGAAAGTTGTGAAACAGATGAGAAAGACTTTCTCTCAGAAAATATTGCCGATCGCCATTCCCGCCGGTGCCGAAAAGGATTTCATGGGCACGGTTGATGTCATAGAAGAAAAGATGAGGGTTTACGGAAGTGAGGCAGACGGCAGCAAGTGGACGGAATCCGACGTGCCGGATGACCTTAAAGATATATGCGAAAAGACCCGCGGGGAGCTGCTGGAAAGTTTGAGTGAAGTTAACGATGAGATACTGGAGCTTCTCGTTGAAAACAAGCCCGTTCCGGTGAAACTCATAAAAGACGCGCTGAGGGACGCTGTCATAAACAAGCGCTTTGTCCCGGTGGTGTGCGGCTCGGCGTTCAAGAACAAGGGCGTTCAGTTTCTGCTTGATTCCGTTTGCGCATATCTGCCCTCGCCACTGGATGTGCCGGACACGAAAGTTTACAACCTGGAAACAAAAGAATACAGCATAATAAAAAATTCCGCTCAGGGGGATTTCATGGCCCTCGTCTTCAAGATAGTGACGGATCAGTTTCTGGGTAAACTCGCTTTTCTGCGGGTTTATACCGGTTCTTTTGATTCGGGGAAGAGGCTGTATAACACCAGCAAGGACAGGGTTGAAAAAATAGACAGGATATTTTCCATGCATGCCGATAAGAAGGAAATAGTAAAAAACATCACCGCCGGAGATATTGTCGCGGTAGCCGGTTTGAAAAACACGAAGACCGGCCAGACTCTCTCATCAAAAAATACGAATCTGGTTTTTGAGCCGCCCGTTTTTCCGGATCCGGTCATATCCCAGGCCATTGAGCCCGCCAAACCAGGCCAGCTTGACGCGCTGTCAATGGCTCTTTCAAAACTCGTTGATGAAGATCCCACTTTCCTTGTCAGGAAAGACGAAACATCCAGCGAAACGATAGTTTCCGGGATGGGAGAGCTCCACCTGGAAGTGAACATAGAGAGGATCAGGAGAGAGTTCGGCGTGCCCCTAAGGGTGTCGACGCCGAAAGTCAATTATAAAGAAGGTATCACCTCGGAAGTGATAGAAAACGGTAAATATGTCAAGCAGACCGGCGGCCACGGCCAGTACGCGCACGTTGTACTGAAAATCTCGCCCAACAGCGAAGAAAAATTTGAGTTCAAGAATTCCATCAAAGGGGGGAATATTCCCTCACAGTTCATTCCCGCCATTGAAGCCGGCGTGAAAATGGGCATCGAGTCAGGGCCTCTGGCCGGTTATCCTGTCAGGAATTTAACGGTGGAACTTTTGGACGGCAGTTTTCACGAGGTGGATTCTTCGGAACTGGCTTTCAGGATAGGTTCCTTTGAAACGATGAAAAAGGCGCTGAAAAAAGCCGCGCCCATCCTGCTGGAACCCGTTATGGATATTGAGGTAAGAACACCCACCCAGTATCTCGGAGATGTGCTCGGAGACCTGTCTTCCCGTCGGGGCAATACAGGGGGGTTGACAACAGAAGGCAATTTGACTATCATAAGGGCATTTGTGCCGCTGGCGGAGATGTTCGGATACGCCACGGTGATAAGGTCTCTGACACAGGGAAGAGCGGGTTACGTTATGACGCCGAAAGGTTATGAGCGGGTCCCGGTGCAGGTGGCGGAGGCTGTAATAGGGAAAGGATAGCAGTCGGCAGAGGTTTGCCGATATGACCGCTTCGGCGGTCAAGGAGGAATTAATGGCTAAGGCGAAATTTGAGAGGGGTAAGCCGCATGTTAACATCGGCACCATCGGACATGTGGATCACGGCAAGACAACTTTAACATCAGCTATTACACTACTGCAGTCGAAATTAGGCAAAGCCGCTTTTGAGAAATATGAGGATATTGATAACGCTCCCGAGGAAAAAGAAAGAGGGATTACAATTGCGATACATCATTCGGAATATGAAACGGACACCAGGCACTATGCTCACATAGACTGTCCCGGTCACGCCGATTATATAAAAAACATGATCACCGGCGCCGCTCAGATGGACGGAGCGATACTTGTTGTCAGCGCCGCCGACGGCCCTATGCCCCAGACGAGAGAGCACATACTGCTCGCCCGCCAGGTCGGCGTACCCAGCATGGTGGTGTTCATCAATAAAACAGACCAGGTCGACGATCCGGAATTGCTGGATCTTGTGGAGCTGGAAATCAGGGAGCTCCTTTCAAAACAGGAATATGACGGCGACAATGTCAGAATAGCCAAGGGCTCGGCGATGAAATGCCTGGAATGCGCCTGCGGTAAGCCGGATTGTCCTAACTGCGGGCCGATATTGGAGCTCGTTAAGAACTGTGATGAGGCCATACCGGAGCCCAAAAGAGATCTGGACAAACCTTTCCTCATGGCGGTGGAAGACATATTCTCCATCACCGGCCGCGGCACTGTTGCCACCGGACGCGTGGAGAGAGGCCAGCTTAAGATGGGAGAGGAAATAGAAGTGGTGGGTTTCGGGGAAGTCATAAAGACCGTTGCCACATCCCTTGAAATGTTCAGAAAAATTCTTGATTCAACCCAGGCGGGAGATAACGTCGGAATCCTTTTAAGGGGTGTTGATAAGGAAAAGATAGAGAGAGGGATGGTGCTGGCAAAACCCGGCAGCATAACCCCGCACAAGAAATTTGTCGCGCAGGTTTATGTCCTCAAGAAAGAAGAGGGCGGAAGGCACACTCCCTTTGTGACCGGCTACAGGCCCCAGTTCTACATAAGGACCACGGATGTCACGGGAACGGTTCATCTTCCTTCGGGCCGGGATCTTGTGATGCCTGGAGACAACGTCGAGGTGACTGCTGAGCTCATATATCCGATAGCCATGGAAGAGGGCCTCAGGTTCGCCATCAGGGAAGGCGGCCACACCGTCGCTTCCGGCGTGATCTCGAAGATAATAGAATAAAGGAATAATAGATGGAAAAAATCAGGGTAAAGGTTTTCTCTTACGATTACAGGCTTCTTGAAGAATCGGTGAAGACCATAATGGCGCAGCTCTCTCACAAGGGCATCATTATAACGGGTCCGATCATTCTTCCGACAAAGAGAAAACTTTACACTGTTTTGAGAAGTCCCCATGCGGATAAAAAATCGCGGGAACAGTTTGAGACCAAAATCCACAAGAGGATGATAGAGATCAAGAATCCAACAAAGGAAGTGATGAATATCCTCCGCGATATCTCTCTTCCGGCGGGCATCGATATCACGGTGAAGGACCTGAGTCAATGACGGAAGCAAAGACCCCGAAACTGCCGAACGCCGTGCTTGGAATGAAGGGCGCCATGTGCCGTCTTTTCACCGATACCTCGGAACTCGCCTGTACGGCGGTGGATGTGCCGCTCAACAGTGTTGTGGATGTCAAGACGGTTAAGAAAGACGGTTATCGGGCTGTCAAAATAGCCTGTGAGGGCGGGAAATCCAATAAAGCCATCGGCGGGATCGCCGCGAAGGCCGGTATGAAAAGCATAAAAGCTTCGCGTGAAATACGCGGAGAATTCTCCTGCGCGACCGGCGACAAAATACAGATAGCGGATGTCTTTGAAAAAGGATCTCTCGTCAGTGTCACCGGTATTTCCAAAGGGAAAGGTTTTGCCAGCACCCGTAAACGCTGGAATTTCAAGGGCGGCCAGAAAAGTCACGGCCAGAAGGATAAGTACAGGTCTCCCGGTTCCATAGGTTCGTCGTCATATCCGTCGCGGGTTTTGCCCGGGCTGAAAATGGCGGGCCGCATGGGCAGTGACAAAGTGACGGTTAAGAATATGAAAGTGGCGTCGGTTGATTCTGCGAACAACAAGCTGTATCTTACCGGAGCGGCTCCGGGAAGCCGCGGCGGCCTTCTGGTGATAAAGAAACTAAAATGAATAAAGCGAAAGTGATAGAAGAATCAGGGGAATTGGCAGGCGAGAAAATTCTGAGCGCCGACATTTTCGGCGTTTCCTATGATGACCGCTTTATCAATGAGGCTCTCAAGGAGTATCTGCGCAAAAATTTTACAGGCAGCACGAAGACCAAAGGGGAAGTGCGCGGCGGCGGCAAAAAACCCTACCGCCAGAAAGGAACCGGCAACGCCAGGCAGGGAAGCATAAGAACTCCTCTGAAACCCGGCGGCGGTATCATTTTCGGCCCCCGGCCGAGAGTCAAAACCAACAAGCTCAGCAAAAAAAAGAAAAGCGCGGCTCTCAGACAGGTGCTTTCCAGGCTCGCCGCCGAGGGGAAGATTTATTTTATGGCATCAGCCGGTTTCAAGAAAACAGGGGAAGCCGCCAAATTCCTGTCTAAAAGTTTTAAAAAGGATAGCAAAATACTCATCGTGACAGAAAAACTGGACAGGGAATTTGCTCTGCCTTTTAGAAATATAGAAAATGTTTCGCTCGAATGTGTATTAGATCTTAATATGAGGAAAATCATATACTGCGATGCCGTGATATTTGTGGACGGGGCTCTTGACGGGGTGAAGGCATGAAGCTCGCCAATTCTGCGGTGATACTCTGGCCGGCTTTTACGGAAAAATCCGAGCGTTTGCGCGCGGAAGCAAATATTTATGTATTCTTTGTGAATCCTAAGGCCACGAAAAGCCAGATCGAACAATCAGTCACCGAGCTTTTTGGCGTGAAAGTTGAGAGCGTGAAAACGGTCAACACCAAGCCGAAGCTGAAAAGAAGAGGCGCCCACGCCGGTTTCAGGTCGCGCTATAAAAAGGCTTATGTTAAAGTTGTTAAAGGCGAAACCATACAGGGGTTTGAAGCGGCATGAAGTATTATAAACCGACAACGTCATCCAGGCGCGGCCGGACCGAGCCGACTGACAGAATAAGGGTCAAACCCCATCTGCCCCTGACGATTCCCGCGAAATCCAGCGCCGGCAGAAATAACACCGGCCGCGTGACAGTCAGATTCCGCGGCGGCGGACAGAAAAGAAGGATCAGGCTGATCGACTTTAGAAGAGATAAATGGGATATGCCCGGAATAGTTCAGAGTGTTGAATACGATCCCGGAAGGAGCTGCCGCATATCTCTCATAGAATACAGTGACGGCGAGAAAAGATATATACTTCATCCGGAAGGCCTGAAGACGGGCAAGACGGTTATCTCGTCAAAATCACAGGCTCCTCTTCATCCCGGGAATTCCATGCCTTTGAATTGTATTCCCGGAGGCACTTTTGTCCATAACATAGAGATAATTCCGGGCAAAGGCGGGAAGATAGCCCGTTCGGCGGCCGGTTTCGCGGTTATAATGAGTAAGGATGACACTTACGCTGTTTTAAAAATGCCGTCAGGAGAAACAAGAAAGGTTTTTGCGGCCTCGCAGGCCACGATAGGCCGGCTCGATAATATTGAGCACGGGAGCAGAAAATTCGGATGCGCGGGGGCAAAGCGCCACACGGGCCGCAGGCCTCATGTGCGCGGTACGGCGATGAACGCTGTTGATCATCCGCACGGCGGCGGCCGCGGCAGGAGTCACGGCGGAAATGTGCCGAGGTCTCCGCAGGGCATTCCGGCGAAGGGGTTTAAGACGAGGAATCCCAAGAAGGCTTCAGGGTCTCTGATAATAGCCAGAAGGAAAAAGAGGAAATAAATGAGCAGATCAACTAAAAAAGGCCCGTATGTCGACGAGCGTTTGCTTGATAAAATAGCTAAGCACAAAAAAGCGGACAAGAAACAGCCCATAAAGACATGGGCGAGGTCTTCAGTCATCATCCCCGAATGGGTGGGGTTGACTTTTCTTGTGCACAACGGAAAAAAATTTATACCGGTGTATGTGACAGAGGCCATGGTCGGCTACCGGCTCGGAGAATTTTCACCCACGAGGTTTTTCAAAGGCCACGGCCAGGGTAAAAGGGATGCTGTGGGCCTCAAAAAATAAAAATTATGGAATGTAAAGCAACCGCAAAATATGTGAGATTGTCGCCCAAAAAGATACAGCGCTATCTCAATATGGTCAGAGGGGCCGATGTTGAAACCGCCGTCGCCAAGCTTGAGGTGAAGAAAACTCCCGCGGCCGTGGCTGTGAAGAAGCTGATAAATTCAGCCGCGGCGCAGGGCTCGGGAAAATTATTTGTGAAAACCATATTTGCCACGCCCGCACCGGCCCTTAAGAGGATGAGGCCGGGGCCTTTCGGCCGCGCATGCCTGTATAAAAGAAGGTCAAGTCACATAACGGTGGCTTTGTCAGCAATGGAGAGCAAGAAATGATGAATTTTTTAACGGGAGCGGGGAACTGATATGGGCCAGAAGATACACCCTTACGGTGTCAGAATAGGCATTAACAAAAATTGGATCAGCAGATGGTTTGTTAAAGGCAGCGCCGCGGACTTTATTATGGAAGATGTGAAGATAAGGCGGGTTATTGAAAAAAAACTCGGCCGTTCGCAGATCTCAAAAGTGGAGATTGAAAAAGCATCAAATCAGATCGTTATAACTATTTGCACGGCCCGACCGGGCCTTGTCATCGGCCAGAAAGGCGTGACCATTGACGCGCTTCGCGAGGACATAGGCGCGGCGATAGGCAAAGAAGTGAAGATAAATGTCGCTGAGATCAAGCAGCCTTTCCTTGACGGGCCGATAATCGCCGAAATGGTGGCGGTGCAGCTGGAGAAGAAGATGCCGTTCCGCGGCGTGTGCAAACGGATGATCAAAAATGTAATGAGCGAGGGCGCGAAGGGAGCCAAGGTGATGGTATCCGGTCGTCTCGGCGGAAATGAAATCGCCAGAAAAGAATGGTTTAAAGACGGCAGCGTCCCTCTTCAGTCGCTCGCGAAAAATATCAGTTATGGTTTTTCCAAGGCTTATACCAAATACGGCGTTATAGGAGTCAAGACCTGGGTGCATATAAAAGACGCTCAAGTCCGGCCGGCGCTCAAAACCGGAGAAGTGGTGGCTGTAGCGGATGAATCCGCTACTATTCCGGCTGTTGGTATGAAGGATAGCGAATAATGCTGGCTCCGAAAAAAGTTAAACACAGAAAGGTGCAGAAAGGGCGTATCCGGGGCGTGGCCACGCGCGCTGTCGCGGTGTCTTTCGGGGAATGGGGACTCAAATCCCTTGGGGCTAAACAAATATCGGCCAGGCAAATAGAGGCATGCAGGATCGGCCTGGTCAGGAGCGTAAGGAAATCAGGAAAAATATGGATAAGGCTTTTCCCGGATAAACCTATCACGAAAAAGCCGGCTGAAACGCGCATGGGAAAAGGGAAGGGCGCCGTTGAGGGCTGGGTGGCAATTATCAAACCGGGTCAGGTGATGTTTGAGATAGAGGGCATCCCCGAGGAAGAAGTTAAAAAAGTTTTTAAGTTGGTGACTCATAAACTGGGACTTAAAACGAGGATCGTGGAGAGGCACTGATGGCGAAGAAAATAAAGTTTGCGGAATTATCGGTCTCCGAGCTCGAAGACAAGCTCAGAGATTACGGAAAAGAGATCGTTCTTCTGAGAATGAAGAAGAAGCAGCGGGCGCTTAAGGATATTTCACAGATAGACAAGGTAAAAAAGAATATAGCCAGGGTATCGACTTATCTGACCGCTCAAAAAACGGCGGCGAGCCGCAGCGGGGGGCAAAATGCGTAAGAAATTAAAAGGGGTTGTTATAGGAGATAAAAATAATAAAACCAGAGTGGTGGAGATTAAGAAGGTTTATAACCATCCCAAGTATGATAAAGTTCTCAACAAGTTAAAAAAACTGCATTGCCATGACGAGAAAAATATTTCCGCCGCCGGCGATACGGTTGTGATATCAGAGACACGGCCCATGAGTAAAATGAAAAAATGGTCTGTCGTGGAAGTGGTCAAGGGCGATGAGTCCAATAAATCTGCCGGAGAAAAAGAATGATACAGTTGATGACCCGGCTGACTGTGTGTGACAATTCAGGAGCCAAGATTGTTATGTGCATTCACTGTTTCGGAGGTTCAAAAAGAAGATACGCTCATGTGGGAGACCTTATAAAAGCTTCAGTCAAAAAAGCCGCGCCCAACGCTGCGGTTAAAAAGGGTGAAGTCGTCCGCGCTGTTGTTGTCAGGACAGCTTTCCCCATAAGGCGCGATAACGGTATCAGGGTGAGATTTTCGGATAACGCCTGCGTGCTTTTAGATGACAAGATGGAGCCCCGGTCAACCCGTATTTTCGGACCCGTGGCCAGGGAACTGAGGGAAAAGGGGTTTATGAAGATCATATCTATGGCCCCGGAAGTGGTATAATGAAAAAACTTAAAAATAAAGACAAGGTCATGATGATGAAGGGAAAATATAAAGGTAAGATAAGCGAAGTGATCAAGGTTTTCCCTTCAACCGACAAGGCGCTTGTGGCCAAAGTGGCCATGGTCAAGAGGCACACCAAGCCGACTCAGAACGCGCCGGGCGGAATCCAGGAGAAGGAAAGGCCTGTCAGCTGTTCGGCTCTTAAGCTTATTTGTCCCCACTGTAATGAACCTTCAAGAGTGGGGTTTAAAAATCTTAAAGACGGCAAGGCGCGATTTTGTAAGAAATGCGGAGAAATAATATGAGCGCCGAATACACTCCCCGTTTTATAGGGATAAAAAAAGAAGTTGTCAAGGAAATGGTGAAGAAATATAAATATGCTAACGATATGCAGGCCCCGCGCCTTGAGAAAATCGTTATAAGCTGTTCTCATAACGCCGCGAAAGAAGATGCCAAATATCTGGATGAAGCCGTCGCGCAGATAGAGCGGATAACCGGTCAGAAAGCCAAGCGTACCAGGACCAGAAAGGCCATATCAAATTTCAAAACCAAAGAGGGCCAGCCCATAGGATGCGCGGTGACGCTGCGCCGTTACCGTATGTGGGAATTTATGGACAGGTTCATCAACATAGCTGTGCCGAGGATGAGGGACTTCCGAGGCTTGAGTAAAAAATCTTTTGATAAGGCAGGGAATTACAGCATAGGCTTGAAAGACATCGCTATTTTTCCTGAAATGCAGATCAGAAAGGTCACGAAAACCGTGGGCGTGGGAATAACTTTTTGTATAAAAGCCTCGAGTGTGGATGAGGCCGTAACGTATCTTGGTATGTTGGGGGTACCGTTTAAAAAATAATGGCTAAAACATGCAAAATTGAAAAATCCAAAAGAGTGCAGAAGTTCCGTGTCAGGGAAAAGAACAGGTGCCTCAGATGCGGCCGCCCGAGAAGTTATTACCGTGATTTCGGTTTGTGCCGGCTTTGTTTCAGAGAGCTTGCCCACCGCGGCGAGATCCCGGGCATAAAGAAAGCCAGCTGGTAAAATGGTGAGCGAAGTCGAACCGAAAATGAGAAAATTAAAGGGAGTGTTAGAATGAGTCAGGATCCTATCGCTGATTTTTTGGCGGCTTTCAAAAATGGCTTGCTGAGAAATAAGACATATATAGATTTCCCCGCGTCCAAGATACTGGGAGATATTCTCAAGATCATGGAAAACAAGGGGTTTGTTGATAATTTTAAGAAAATCACTGACAGCAAGCAGGGGTTCTTCAGAATATTCCCGAAATATGAAGGCAAAAAATCTGTCTTGCGGGGCGCCGAGAGGATATCAAAGCTCAGCGGCAGAAAATATGCCGCGGTTAAAGATATCCCTGTTGTTTTTGAAGGGTACGGCATATGTATTATGTCTACATCGCGCGGGGTTATGGACGGAGAGGCTGCCCAAAAAGCGAATTGCGGAGGTGAGGTTATTTGTTACCTCTGGTGATATGAGCAGAATAGCAAAAGTACCGGTTGTGATACCCAATGGCGTGGAAGTGCAGCTGACCGACGGCGGCACCTGTATAAAAGTCAAGGGCCCGAAGGGTGAGATGACCAAAAAATTCGCATCCGTGGTGAAGGTTGTCTCTGCCGACGGCAAACTCACTTTTGAAAAAACGGAAAACAGTAATTTCGGGAAGATGATGCTCGGTACCATCTCGTCCATAGTGCGCAGTATGGTAAAGGGCGTCCATGAAGGTTTTGAAAAAAAACTGAATATATTGGGTGTGGGTTACGGTTTTACTGTAAAAGGCCAGGAGCTTACGGTGGCCTGCGGTTATTCCAGCGATGTGATCTTTCAGCTGCCCAAAGAAGTGAAAGCCGTGGCCGTGAAGACGGCTTTGACATTGACCTCCTTTGATAAAGAGATACTCGGCAAAACAGCCGCGGAAATCCGCGCTCTTCGGCCGCCTGAGCCCTACAAAGGCAAAGGGATACGTTATGACGGCGAGATCGTCAGGAAGAAAGCAGGGAAGTCCGCGGCCGGGGCAGGGGATGCGAAATGACAAAGAATATTAAAAAAATAAAAAGAGAACGCCGTCACGCGCATGTGGTGAAGAAGTTGAAAAAGGGCATTATAGACACCCTCCGCATTGTCGTGACCAAAAGCAACAGGAATGTGTTCGTCAGCCTCGTGGATGATATGAAGTTAAAAGTTATCACCGGCTGTGTCAAAAGTAAAAAAGAAGCCGGATCCGCCGGAATGGAAATAGCTGAGAAAGCCAGGAAACTGGGAGTGGAGAAGATAGTGTTTGACAGGGCCGGATACAAATATCATGGCGTGATCAAAGAGGTAGCGGAGGGCGCCAGAAAAGGCGGCCTGAAGTTTTAGGAAGGCAAAATGAATTTTGTTCGCAAAAAAGAAGATGATCTGATACGGAAAACCGTGGATATATCCAGAGTGTCAAAGGTCGTGAAAGGCGGTAAAAGGATGTCTTTCACGGCGCTCTGTGTCGTCGGTGACGGCGCGGGAAAAGTCGGTGTGGCAAAACGCAAAGGCGCCGATGTGCGCATAGCGGTTGATAAGGCCAGTAAAAAAGCGCAGGAGAAAATGGTCAGGATAAATAAAGAGGGCTCCACAATTCCGCACACCATAACGGGCGTGCACTGCCGCAGCAAAGTGCTGCTGAAACCCGCCCGCCCGGGGACAGGCATCATCGCCAGCGCCCCTGTTCGCGCGCTGGTGGAAGCGAGCGGTATAAGCGATATCCTGACAAAAAGCCTCGGCAGCAAAAATATAATGAATGTTACATACGCGGCGCTTGACGGTCTTGTCAATCTGAAGGTTTCCAAAAAAGAAATACCGGGGATGGATGAGTTTGCTTCGATCAAAGAATCTGAAACACCTGCCGCCCCCGCGCTATCGAGCGTTCCTGAGCGTAAATCCCGTCGAAGCGTGAAGAAGGAGAAATAATGGCATTTGTCAGTTTGCCTGCATACAGCGGCGCCACCAAAGTAAAAAAGAGACGAAGGGGCCATGTCCACGGCAGATATAACGGCCGCGGCCTTAAGGGCGAAAAATCACGCGGCGGCCGGACTCACCTGCCTCTTCTTGAAGGCGGCCAGATGCCTCTTGTGAGGCGCCTTCCCAAGCGAGGTTTTACAAACAGGCGTTTTGCCGAAAAATGTGATATTTTGAATCTTTCCGTTCTTGACTCTAAATTTGATGCCGGTGCCGAAATCAGCGTTGAGGCTCTTGTGAAAAAAGGCATTGTCAAAGGCAAAAACAAAGTGAAATTGCTCGGTAACGGAAAACTAACAAAAAATTTCAAGGTGCTGCTGGAAAATATATCCGAGGGCGCCGCGAAAAAAATAACCGAAGCCGGCGGAAGCGTCGCGAATCAGAAAAAAGCAGCTCAAAAAAAAAGTGAAAAGGCGCCCCCCGTCAACGCGAGTTCCTTAGCTTCCGTGCCTAAATGATCAATTCTTTCGGCGACATTTTTAAAGTTCAGGACCTTAAAAGGAAAATAGGTTTTACTTTTCTTATTCTCGCTGTTTACAGAGTGGGAACAACAGTGCCTCTTCCCGGAGTTAACGCCGCGGCTTTGCAGGCCTTTTTCGCCAAGCAGGAAGGTGTTATGGGCTTTTTAAATATGTTTTCAGGCGGCGCCATGGCACGGCTTTCAATTTTCGCTTTGGGCATAATGCCCTACATCAATGCCTCTATCATCATGTCGCTGCTGCAGACGGCGATACCCTATCTTGAGAAACTTTCCAAAGAGGGCGCTCCCGGCAGAGAGAAGATAACGAGGGTGACCCGCTATGCCACTCTTCTCATCGGTTCCGTGCAGGCCTTCGGTTTGACATACTGGATACAGAGCATGAAAGCCCCCGGCGGAGAAGCCGTTTTGATGTTCACGGGTTTCGGGTTCAGGCTGCTCCTGGTTGTGACAATGCTCACCGGCACAATGCTTGTCATGTGGCTCGGGGAACAGATAACGGAATCCGGTATAGGAAACGGCATATCGCTGATAATATTCACTGGGATTGTCGCGGGTTTTCCGTCTGGACTTAAAAACACTTATTCACTTCTCAGCACGGATGAGATATCGTTGTTCGCGCTCGCTCTCATCGGGGCTTTTATGCTCGCGATACTGGCTCTCACCGTTTTTATAGAAGAGGCCCAGCGCCGCATCCCGATACAGTACGCGCAGCGTGTCGTCGGGCGCAAGGTGTACGGCGGCCAGAGCACTTATCTGCCTCTGAAAGTGGAATCTTCGGGAGTTATAGCAGTGATATTCGCTATGGCTTTTATGAGTTTTCCCCTGATGATAGGCCAGTTTTTTCCCGGTTCCGCGCTTTTTGAAAAGCTGCAGATATTCTTTTCTCCGGGCAACATCGTTTATATCATCGTTTACGCGGTGCTGATCGTGGCGTTCTGTTATTTTTATACTCTTCTTACCTTTGATCCGAAAAACATAGCCGACAATCTGAAAAAATCAGGCGGTTTTATACCCGGCGTCAGGCCGGGAGAGCAGACCGCGGAAAAGATAAAGACGGTGATGTACAGGATAATATTGATAGGCGCGCTTTTTTGTGTTTTCATAGCCATTGTGCCGATGATACTCAGGAATTTCAATATGCCTTTTTATTTCGGCGGCACGGCGCTTCTCATTATTGTGGGTGTGGCGCTGGACACAATGGGCCAGGTCGAGTCCCAGCTGATCATGAGGCATTACGACGGACTGCTCAAAAAGAGCCGTCTCAAAGGGAGATATTTCAACATAAAATGATTTGTATTTTTTTGGGAGCTCCCGGATCCGGTAAGGGCACGCAGGCCAAGAAGGTGTGTGCGGCGTTCGGGATGAAATATATAGGCACCGGAGAAATCCTGCGCGATAATGTCGCGTCCGGCACAGAGCTTGGAAAAAGAGTGAAGGTCACACTGGTTGCGGGGCATCTCGTCGATGATAAAACGATGATACAGATTATAGAGGAAAAAATAAAAAAAGAGGATTCTTTCCTTATGGACGGATTCCCGCGGACGGTGCCTCAGGCGGAAGCGCTGGACGGGCTTTTTGAAAAATACGGAAAGAAAGTAAACACCGTGATCTTTCTGGATGTTGACGCCAGGGAAGTGACAAAAAGGATCCTCGGAAGATTTTCCTGTCCTTCATGCGGGAAAGACTACAATGTGTACACAGATGATATAAAAGACAGGCTCTGCCCCTCGGACGGAGCCCAGCTCATCCAGCGGAGTGACGACACGGAAGAAACGGTGAGAGAGAGAATAGAAGAGTACTCGCGCAAAACCGCTCCTCTTAAAGAATTTTACGAGAATCGGAGGAGTCTCATAAATGTCCGCGGCACGGGAAGCCCTTCCGAGATATTTGAACGGATAACGGAGGCATTAGATAATAAAAATTAAAACAGCTTCCGAGATCGACGGGATAAGAAAAAGCTGTAAACTATTGAAAAAAATGAGCGATATGATAAGAAAACACATAACAGAGGGCCGGAAAACATCGGATCTGGCGGCCCTGGCGGAGGAATTCATATATTCCAATCAGGCAAAGCCGGCGTTTACGCCCGAGGGTTTTCCCTCATGCATATGCGTTTCCGTCAATGACGAGGTTGTCCACGGCATTCCGGGGGATTATGTGATCCAGCACGGTGATCTTGTCAGCGTTGACATGGGCCTTATCCTCAGCGGTTATTATTCGGATATGGCCGTGAGCGCTGTCGCGGGCAATGCCTCGTCCGAGGCGCAAAACCTGATGGATGTCACGGAGCAGTCTCTTCGAAAGGGGATAGAGCAGTTTAAAGAGGGAAATCGTCTCGGCGATATATCGCACGCCATAGCGTCGTTTGCGGAAAAAAACGGTTTCTCTGTTGTAAGGCAGTTTACAGGCCACGGCATAGGGCGGGAGCTTCACGAGGAGCCGCAAATCCTGAACTACGGCCGCCCCGGCACAGGGCCTGAGCTCAAAAACGGCATGGTGTTCGCTATTGAGCCCATGATAAACGCCGGCAACTGGGAAGTGAAAATAGATGATAACGGCTGGACCGCGCGCACTTCCGACGGAAGCCTTTCCGCCCATTTTGAGCACACGGTCGCGCTCTTTGACGGAGAACCTGAGGTTTTGACATCATGACAAAAGAAGAAAAGATAGAAATGAACGGAATGGTCGTTAAGGCCCTGGGCAACGCTGTTTTTAAGGTGCAGCTTGACGAAGCCCACGAGGTGCTGGCGCATATATCCGGAAAAATAAGAAGGCATTATATAAAAATTCTCCCGGGAGACAGGGTGAAGGTGGAGCTTTCGCCTTATGATCTCACCAAGGGAAGAATAGTTTTCAGGGAGAACGCGAACCGCAATCAGGGAGAGGATCAATGAAAGTTAAAGCATCGGTGAAACCTATCTGTAATAAGTGCAAGGTCGTCAAAAGAAAAGGCGTCGTGAGGGTTATATGCGAGAACCCCAAGCACAAGCAGAGGCAGGGCTGAAAGAAATACCGCTGGGGCGGTGACAGGGGGATATTGTATGGCAAGGATTTCAGGAATTGAATTACCGCTGAATAAAAAACTCGCGGTGGGTTTAAGTTATGTTTACGGCGTCGGCAACACCACGGCACTGGCTATAATTGAAGCGTCCGGCATTGACGCTTCCAAAAGAATAAAAGATTTGTCAGATGCGGAAGTGGCGAAGATCCAGAAAATAATAAACGAAAATTATAAGGTTGAAGGTGATTTGCGCCGGGAGGTGCAGGGCAACATCAAACAGCTCATGGAGATAGGATGTTACCGCGGCCTCAGGCACAGAAAGGGCCTGCCCGTGCGCGGCCAGCGCACAAAGACCAACGCGCGCACGAGAAAGGGCAAAAAGAAAACCGTGATGGCGTCAAAAAAAGAAGCGCCGAAGAAGGGGTAATATAAATGGCTACAACAGCGACAAAGAAAAGAAAAATTCATGTGAAGGAAGGCAAGATTTATGTTCTGACCAGCTACAACAACACGATAGTGACGGTGACGGATATGAAAGGGAATGTTATCGCGTCATCATCCGCCGGAGCTAATGGTTTTAAGGGTGCAAGGAAAGGCACGACTTACGCTTCCGGGGTTGTGGCCGCAACCGCCTCGCAGAAAGCCAGAGAAATGGGTATGGAAAGAGTGGACGTTTATGTAAACGGCCCCGGTTCCGGCAGGGAATCGGCGCTCAGATCCGTTCAGGGCGCCGGCATAAGGGTTTCTTCCGTGAGAGATATCACGCCCATCCCGCATAACGGATGCAGGCCGAAAAAAAAGAGAAGAGTGTAAGGGGGAATAGAGAATGTCAAAATATACGGGTCCTAAATGCAAACTCTGTAAAAAATACGGAGAGAAACTTTATTTAAAGGGAGACCGCTGCTGGTCGGATAAGTGTCCTGCGGCGAAAGAAACTCCCAGCGGCGGAGGCAGCGGAACGAAAACTTTTCGGAAACAGAAATCCGAATACGCCATACATCTTCAGGAAAAACAGAAATCCAGAATACTGTTCGGGTTGGGGGAAAAACAGTTGAGAAAAGTGTTCAACGATGTGTCCCGCAAAAAAGGCATTAAAGGAGAAAATCTTCTCAGTGCCCTCAGCCGCCGTCTGGATAATGTGATTTACAGACTGACAATGACATCCAGCCTTCCTCAGGCCAGGCAGATCGTGGGTCACAGGTTTGTTAAGGTTAACGGAAGAGTTTGTAATTTTCCCTCGAGGGAACTGAAGACCGGTGATAAGATCAGTTTTACCGAAAAAGGCAAAAAAATAGATTCTGTTAAAAAATCGCTGGAACACAGCGGGTCCAAAAATATCCCGGATTGGCTGAAGCTGGAAAAAGATACGATGACGGGCACAATTGACAGAGATATTACTTCTGAAGATTTGATTCAGGCAGGAATAGACCAGCGTCTTATAGTAGAATTCTATTCAAGGTAAGGGAGGAAAAATGAAAGAATTTATAATACCCGAAGGATATGTCATGGACGAGGCGACTGCGACGGAAAGTTACGGAAGTTTCACCATAGCGCCTTTTGAGAGGGGGTTCGGCTACACGCTGGGAAATTCGCTCAGGCGGATATTGCTTTCTTCCGTGGCGGGAGCCGCGGTCAGCGGTATAAAAATATCGGGGGTCCAGCACGAATTTTCCTCTGTTTTCGGCGTGAACGAGGATGTGGCGGAGATCGTACTCAACTTTAAAAAATTGAGGTTTTCAATGGCCAATGATGAAAAAGTTATTTTGTCGCTTAAAACTTCGTCAAAAGGTCCGGTGACAGGCAAGGACATAGAACTGGTTTCCGGCGTTGAGCTAGCCAATCCGGATGCTTATCTTTTCACCCAGGATAAACCGAAGAAAATGACTGTTGATATAGAGGTCACAAAAGGGATAGGATTCGTGCCTGTTGAAGCCCGCTCAGAGAGCGTTGATATGGGTTTTGTACCGATGGACGCGGATTATTCTCCGGTGAAAAAGGTGTCCTACACGGTTGAGAACACGAGGGTCAAGAGAGTGACGAATTTTGACAAGCTGATACTTGAGATCAAAACGGACGGCACCGTTTCTCCCGAAGACGCGCTGAAAAAAAGTGCGGGCATCCTGAGAAAATGCGCTGAAGTTTTTGTTAAGCCCGTCGAAGCTGAGGAAGAGTCCGGCGACGCTTCAACCGCAAAAAACACTGACGCCCTTGACCAGTCTATAGAGGTGCTGGGGGTTTCCACAAGGATACTGAACAGCCTGCGTACGAAAAAAATATCTGTTGTGAAGGAGCTCCTGCAGTACAGCGAGAAAGAATTCGGCACTTTTCCGAATTTCGGGCCGAAGTCCCTGTCGGAATTAAAAAAAGCGCTTAAAGAGTTCGCAAAGAAAGAAGGAATAGAGGTTTCTTTAAAATGAAAAATTTAAAAGTGAACGCCGCTCACGGGCTTAGTATGATGAGAGGTATGGCGGAAGCCATGATAATGAACGAGCAGATAGAAACGACTGTCTCAAGGGCCAAGTTTCTCAGGGGTTTCGTGGAGAAACTCATAACGACCGCGAAGGGATCCGGCATACATCCGAGGCGTCAGGCCGCGCGGCACATAAAATCGCGCGAGGCGATGGATAAGCTCTTTAAAGAGCTGGGCGTCAGGTATAAGGACAGGCCCGGCGGTTACACGAGGATAATCCGTCTGGGCAATCGACAGGGCGACGCCGCTGAAATCTGCAGAATAGAATTTGTTAAATAAAGTTTGAGAAGGAGTGAGTCCTAATGAGTAAAGTGACAGAATTTTTAAGCGGTCTTTTTAATAATGACATAGGCATGGATCTGGGAACTTCCAACACTCTGGTTTATGTGAAGGGCCGCGGCATTGTTCTTCAGGAGCCTTCCGTTGTGGCGATAGACACCGCTCATGACAGGGTGATAGCCGTGGGCGTCGAGGCCAAGCGTATGCTCGGCCGCACCCCGGCCAGCATTATAGCTTTGAGGCCTCTGAAAAACGGCGTGATAGCCGATTTCGACGCCACAGAGCGCATGATAGCCAGATTTATCAAGAAGGCCCAGACAAATTTCAGCTTTCTCAGGCCGCGTGTTGTTATAGGCGTGCCTTCAGGCATAACGCAGGTTGAGAGAAGAGCCGTCAAGGAAGCGGCCGAGGGCGCCGGCGCCAGAGAGGTGCATCTGATAGAGGAGCCGAAGGCAGCGGCCATAGGCAGCGATATGCCAATCGCCGAGCCGTCCGGCAGAATGATAGTTGATATTGGCGGCGGTACCACGGAAATGGCGGTGATATCTTTAGGAGAGATGGTGATATCGCGTTCGATCAGGGTCGGCGGCGACGCGATGGACGAGGCCATAGAAGATTTTTTCAAAAAAAAGCACAACCTTCTCATAGGCGAGGGCACGGCCGAACAGACAAAAATAAATGTGGGATCGGCTTTTCCCCTTGAGGATGAATTGAAAATGAACGTGAAAGGCCGCGATCAGGTTTCGGGCCTTCCCAAAACCATAGAGGTGAGTTCGCAGAATATAAGGCAGGCGCTGTCTGTTCCCGTGAAACGCATAGTGGACGCCATAAAAGCCACGCTCGAAGAGACGCCCGCCGAACTATCGTCCGACCTTGTGGAAAACGGTATTGTTCTCGCCGGCGGCGGATCACTGCTTAAAGGCTTTGAGAATCTTATACAGCAGGAAACATATCTTCCCGTGCGGCGAGCGCCGGATCCTCTGGTGTGCGTGGCTCTGGGCGCCGGCAAATACCTTGAAACTCTTGAGGAAATAAAAAGAGCCCAGAAGGAATATGCATGACGGCCGGCAGGGAAAGCTTTTTTTCATTGTCTTTCTCCTGCTTTCAGCCGTGCTGTGTTTCATCGTTCCGGCCAGATATACGCAGCAGTTGCGGCTTTTAACGAAGTACATATATTACACCCCTTACGCAAAGAGCCGCGAGGCGCTTTTAAACCTTTCTTCTTTTCCCGGTAAATTTTTTGATCTGGCCGATATGGACAGAAGGTTCCGCGCCTCTCAACAGGAATTATTTGAAAAGGACTATACTATCGCCCAGCTCAAACAGGAATTGGATAAATACAAAAGCCTGGAAGACGCTTTTAAAAATCAATTTTCAAAGAGATCAAAAATACTGCCGGTTTTTCCTTACGGCAGTATAGGTAAAAACGCGGACATTTTACTTCTCAGAAATGAGGACGGTGACTACAGGGAAGGCGACCCTGTGATTTGTTACAGGAATTCCGGATGGGCGCTTGCGGGCGTTGTGGGGAAGAAGGTTTCGGGTTCCGTGTCGGAATGCGTGCTGATCTCAAATAAATCATTCCGTGTTTCTGTCACGGGGGAAAACGCTTCTTTCTGGGGGGTGCTGATAGGTTATTCCCAGGGACGCGGCTCTCTGGATTTTGTCTGGCCGTCAAGAGACATTATTGTCGAGAAGGGGATTGATCTGCTGACATCCGGCTGGGACGGGAAATTTCCTCCGGGGCTTCACTGCGGAACGGTTACAAAAGCGCTTAAAGGCGGCGCCGGAGAATATGAGATCTCGGTTCAAACCGCTTATAACGCGAATGTGCCGGAAACTCTTTTTGTGCTGACACAATGAATACATTAATCACTGTTCTTTTTCTGCTTTGTGTTCCATATATACAGATCTTCCTATTGAATCCTCTCTCTCCGCGGAGTTTTCCGGATGTGAGCCCGTCTCTTTTTCTTGCGAGCCTCGTTCTTCTCTCGTCAAAGATACCCGCCGCGCACAGCTATATTTACGCTTTTCTCCTCGGGTGCGTTTCTTCAATTCTTTGCGGCCATCCGCTGGCTTTTGATTCAATGAGTTTTCTGGCCATTGTTTTTGGGGTTAAAAAATTCTCCGAGAATTTTGATATGACCGGTTTCGGGGGGCAATTTGTTTTGGGTTTCGCGTCGGCAATCTTCCATTTTGTTTTCCTGTATATATCACATCATTTTATTACGGTGAACCACCCGCCTTTTGCCGGAGTTCTTCCGGGCGCGCTGACCACGGGTATATTGCTCGCAGTGCTGTTCAATACCGTTTTGAAAAACCGAAAACAGATGCGCTAAGATGTGGTATAAGGACAGGGGATGGGATTATTTTGTCAAATATATCAGATTCATAAAAATAGTTTTTATTGCCGCGTTTTTTCTGATTTTTTTCAGAGTTTTTCAGGTACAGATATTAAAAGGTTTCAAATTCTCGGAAAAATCCCGGGAAAATTATCTTAAAAGATTTATTGTGCCGCCGAACCGCGGGCGTATTATTTCCGCCGATGGGCAGGTCATAGCCACGACTTATATTTCATATGATCTCGTTTCCCAGATAACCCCGCCGGAGAAACTGAAAAATGATGTGTGCGCCGTTACCGGGGTTCCCCGTAAAATCCTGGAAAGCTCTCTGGCGAAGTCGCTTAAAAAAGGAGAGATCCTCAAAACGCTGATCCATGATCTTAAGGGGCGTTCGCTGATCGCGATGGCCTCGGTGATAAATGAATACCCCAACCTGAGGATCATCAAATCGCCCAAAAGGTTTTATCCCCACAAACAGACTTTCAGCCATGTGACAGGTTATCTCGGCGCGCCGCTCCGGAGCCGCTCGCGGGAGATGGGCTATTCCTATCCCGGCTCTCTTCACGGTAAATCGGGGCTTGAAAAAAACTTTGACAGTTATTTGTTCGGTTCGCCGGGCGGAGAAATCGTCGAGGTGGGCGCCGGCGGAGATGTGATAGAGGTGAAGGGAAGAGTTCTCCCGTCGACGGGCGATGAAATAATACTCACTGTTGATTCGCGTTTGCAGAAAACAGCTTATGAGGCCTTTCAGGGACGCCCCGGGGCGGCTGTGGCGCTGAACCCTAAAACAGGAGCTGTGCTCCTGTTTGTCAGTTCTCCGGGATTTGATCCCGGCGCGTTCGGGGATGACATGGATGAGGTCTCCCGCATGATGATTTCCCCCGAGATACCCCTTGTGAACAGGGTCATACAGATGAAATATCCTCCGGGCTCCGTTTTCAAAATCTTCACCGCGGCGGCGGCCTTAAACGAGGCCCGGATAGACACTGAAAAGAAAATAGATTGCTCCGGCGTTTTTAAATACGGGAATCGCGAGTTTAAGTGCTGGAAAGAAGAAGGGCATGGAGAGATGAATTTTCTGGACGGTTTTTCACAATCCTGCAATGTGTATTTCTACAACACCGCGCTTGAGGTCGGTGCAAAAGATTTATCAAAATACGCTCATATGATGGGGCTTGATCTCAACGCGCTCAAGGATATTTCCGGAGAACTTCCCGCGACCATACCGGAGCCTTCCTGGAAGAAAAAAAGATATAAGCAAAGCTGGCTGCCCGGCGATACGGTTAATATGGGCATAGGCCAGGGCTTTTTATGGGTAACGCCGCTTCAAGTAGCGCTGGCCGTGGGCGGTGTGTCCAACGGCGGTGTTATTTACAGGCCCTATCTTGTGTCGAAAATTGTAACGGCCGGGGGAAAGACTGAATATGAGGCCCGCCCGGAACAGATGAAGCGGTACAGCCTCCGCGAAGACACTTTTAAGCTCCTGAGGGAAGCGCTGCGCAAAGTCGTCACGGACGGCACCGGACGGGTACTGAATATAGAAGGTTGTGAAATTTACGGTAAAACCGGCACAGCGCAAAATCCTTCAGGAGATGATCACGCCTGGTTCGTCTCATTTGGCGGCGGTGATCTGGAAGATTTCGCGCTCACTGTTGTGCTCGAGCACGGAGGAAAGGGCGCCTCGGTCGCGGGGCCCGTGTCGCGGGCTATATGGGCGGAGTATATAAAAATCAAAAATGAAAAGATTTGACCCCTTCATCCTTTTTCCCGCGCTGTTTCTCCTGGCAATGGGAAGCCTGCAGAATATTTCTTATGTGTCGGGCGATATGCTGTACAGGCATTTATTCGCTATAGCGCTGGGCTTCGCCGGTATGTTTATATTCACATTCACGAAATATAAATCTTTTTTGAGGTTCAGGGCGATAATTTTTTATGTTTTTGGGATAGCCCTTCTTATCCTGACGCTTGCGGCGGGCTATTCCGTGCACGGCTCCTGTTCATGGCTTGGCGCCGGATTTATTGTTTTTCAGCCCTCGGAGATCGCGAAATTCACGACGGTCATCTTCCTCACATACTACCTCAGCAAGCATTACACTTCGCGAAACAGTTTCAGGACCATATTCTTTTTAATATTTTTTTCGGCGCTGCCCTTGTTTCTGGTGCTGAAACAGCCGGATTTCGGCACAGGACTTGTGTTCGTTTTTATAGGATTTATGTTCCTTTATTTCAGCCAGAACATACGCCTGCTTGTATTTGTCTCTGTTCTCGGAGCGCTTCTGCTGGGGGAAATTGTTTTTTTCTGTATGAGGCCGAACGCGCTGATGTGGCTCGCGCGATGGGCCGCGGCTGCCTTCGCGGCACTCTATATCACCGTGCGTTTTCTTATGCATATTAAAAAATCTCACATAGCCGTTCTTGTTTTGTTCGGCCTTTTTTTTACGAGCTGTTTGTTTTCCCATAAAGTGGCGACGGGTTTTAAGAGTTATCAGAAAGACAGGATACTCAATTTCATCAGCCCGAACAGGGACGCTCTTAATTCCGGCTATCATCTTTCGCAGAGTTTGATAGCGATAGGTTCGGGGAAGGTCAAAGGCAAGGGCTACCGCCGGGGCACACAGGCGCGCCTTGGCTTTCTCCCCGGGAAATACACCGATTTTATGTTTGCGTCGATCGCGGAGGAATTCGGTTTCATCGGTTCTTTTCTGATACTGTTCTCTTATTTTATTCTCTTTTCGCGGATGATCAAAATAGCCGTTATGGCGCTTGACCAGCAGGGGACATTTCTGGCGTTTTCCATAGTAGGGGTGCTGTTTTTCCAGACATTCCTCAATATAGGGATGACGCTGGGGATGCTTCCCATCACGGGACTTCCTCTGCCTTTTCTCTCCTACGGCGGCACCGCTACAGTGGTTTATCTAATGATGCTGGGCGTGGTCATGAATGTTTACGCCACGGCCAAAGGTTACTGAAAAATCAAGGTATCTTCTTAATGGAAATTAAAAATCTTCTCGCCTATGAACGGCCGGCGCAGTACGCGGGCGGCGAGATGTTTTCCGTGAAAAAACCATGGAAGGAAACGCGCATTAAGGTTCTCCTTGTCAGCCCGGCTGTTTATCAGATGGGGGCATCATCCCTCGGCCTCGGTATTCTATACCATATCATAAATTCCCGCCCGGACAGTCTCTGCGAGCGCGCTTTTATGCCGGAGCCGGATATGAGAGAGGCGATACTTTCCGGGAAAGAAAAATTCCTGTCTCTTGAGTCCGGCCGCTCACCCCGGGATTTTGATCTCATAGGCATAACCCTTCCCGCGAAAGGATGTTTTTTTGATATCCCGGGGCTTTTTGCCCTGATGGGCATTCCCGTTTCGGGCCGTGACGAATCGTATCCCGTTATAACGGCCGGCGGCCCCGGCGTTTCTAATTTTGTGCCTGTGGAGGGTTTCTTTGACGCTTTTATCGTCGGTGACGGAGAAGAGGTCATCGGAAAAATGCTGGATGAGGCGCTGTCAAGTTCCGGACGGGGCTCCCTTAAAAGAGCGCTCGCGGATATTGAGGGCGTCTATGTGGGCGGTATAAGCGGGAGTGTAAAAAAAGTTTTCTGCCAGCTAAAAAACGATTATTATCCGCTCAAGCCGGTTATCCCGAATATCAGGACTTTGCAGGACAGGCTGGACATAGAGGTGATGAGGGGCTGTCCCAACAACTGCCGTTTTTGCGAGGCGAAAAGGTTTTATTCGCCTCTGCGCGTGAGGCCGGCGGAGGATCTTGAAAAAATAATCATCTCATCCCTTGAGAACACCGGCTGGAAGGGTTTGTCTCTGAGTTCTCTGAGCACACCTCAGCACCCGCGCATAGGAGAAGTTGTTGACAGCGTCATCCCGCTGTTGAGAAAGAAGGGAATATCCCTTCAAATCCCGTCGCTGAGGCCGGAGAGGAAATCCCTTGAATGTGTTATGAAAATACTCCCTCTCAATCAGGTGAACCTGACTTTCGCGCCTGAGACATTTTCTCCCCGTATGCAGGAGATAATAGGGAAAACAACGCCGCTCGATGAATTTGAAAAAATGATGGCGGAGATCAAATCCGCGGGTTTCAGGGATGTGAAGATATATCTGATGCTGGGCCTCCCCGGAGAAAGTGACGCGGACATGGATGAAAACATAAAGGCCGTGAAAAGGATAAGAAAAACCGGATTGAAAGTGACGCTCACGCTCTCCCCCTTTGTTCCCGCCGCCCACACGCCCTTTGAGAGGGTGACTCTCTGGGATAGAGGCGAAATGGAGGAGAAACTGAAAAGATTCAAAATGGAACTGAGGGGCGTTGACCTGCGTCATCCCTCGCTGGAAGACGCTCTGCTCGAGAGCGCTCTCGCCCGTGGCGACGCGCGTCTTGGGGCAATCCTTCTGGATCTGCCGGCTGTTTTCACCGACAGCTCTGCGGACAAAATAAGAATACTGGATGAGGCGGGGCTGGATTCCGTC
>PHAM01000008.1:39300-39888 GCA_002841685.1 Elusimicrobia bacterium HGW-Elusimicrobia-2
AGGAAGGGATTTTTCAACGGGAAAGCTCCCGTGGGAGAAGATTGATATAGCGCCCAGGGCAGAGCTTGAGGAAGATTATAATCAGGTGAAGGAACTTATAGAAAGAAGATGATAAAAGTCAGGGTCACATATTCCAAGCGCGGCCGCTTTGTGCTGATGGGCCATCTGGACACGATGATGCACATAGACATGGCGCTGCGCCGGACGGGTCTTGATTTCGTCACGGGGCAGGGCTACAAACGAAAGATAAAATTCTCGTCTTCTCCCGCTCTTTCTCTCGGCCTGGAATCCCTCTGTGAATACATAGACGTCAAAATCATAGATGTTTATCCGGGGGATATAATATTCAGACGCTTCTCCGATAATTTTCCTCCGGGGCTGGAAATCATAAAAACAGATATCATACGGGGAAAAGCTCCTCAGCCCAAAGCCGCCATCTATGAGAAAAAGCAAAAGTTCCTGGGCTTATTTTCGCGGATTATCCGCAAAACCATCGTTTTCGGTTCCGGCGAGAAAATTTCTTTTCCCGCCGTCCGCGTCAGATTTATTTTTTAACGCAATCGCGGCTCGGGGGGGGGGGGGGGGGCC
>PHAM01000088.1 GCA_002841685.1 Elusimicrobia bacterium HGW-Elusimicrobia-2
AACATTGCTATGATCCCGCCTGTTGATCTTTGTTCTTTGCTTAAGAAAAAAATTGCTTTTTCAAATAAAAGGGGTTACGATGTATTTGCCGTTCCCTGAAAAACAGGATATCCCCATTTTTCGGTCGCGCCAGCGGTATCCGTGGTCAGAATCTGATATCAAAACCGGAAGGAACATCTTCCTCCGAGTCTGAAATTTTTATGTCAGCGACCTCGCCGGGCCCGCCGTAAAGCGAGCGTATGAATTCGCCCAGCTTTGAGGCCTCGCCCGATGCGAAAATCTCCACTCCGCCGCCGTGAAGATTCCGCACCCATCCGCGCAGCCCCATGCTTCTGGCCGTTCTGCTCGCAAACCAGCGGAAACCCACGCCCTGCACGAAGCCCGTCACCCTTATCAGCTTTTTGTCCATTTTTTAATTATAGATTTTTTTGTATACTTCGCCAAATAATTATGAAAATAAAAAATATACGGAATTTTTCCTTTATCGCCCACATAGACCACGGCAAGTCAACGCTCGCCGACAGGGTGCTGGAGATAACTGGCGTAATAAAAAAATACAAAGGTAAAACCCCGCAGATGGACAACATGGATCTGGAAAAAGAGCGCGGTATCACCATAAAGGCGAAAGCCGTCAGTATCCCCTACAAGGGATACAACTTCAACCTCATAGACACGCCCGGCCATGTTGATTTCTCCTACGAGGTGTCCCGGTCGCTGACCGCCTGCGAAGGCACCGTCCTCATCGTTGACGCCTCCGGCGGCATTGAGGCGCAGACAATAGCCAACCTCAACATGGCCAGAGACAACAACCTCACCATAATACCCGTCATCAACAAGATAGACCTTCTCAGCGCCCGCATAGACACCGTCACAACCGACATAGCGGGGCTTCTGGGATGCGAAAAAGAGGATGTCATCAGGGTGTCGGCGAAAACCGGCGAGGGCATCACCACGCTTCTGGACAAGATCATAGAGCTCGTGCCGGCGCCCGAAGGCGAGCCCGCCGGAAATCTCAAGGCGCTGATATTTGACTCCACCTTCGACGCCTTCAGGGGAGTGATCATATACATCCGCGTTTACGACGGCGAGATACGCGCGGGCATGAAAATAAAATCCATCGCCACCGGCAAGGAATACGAGGTGCAGGAAACCGGCATCTTCAGGATGAAGCCCGAGAAAAAAAAGAGCCTCACCGCCGGGGAGGTGGGGTATTTCATAGCCGGCATAAAAAGCCTTGACGAGATAAAGATAGGAGACACCCTCACGGGCGCGAAGAACACCACGGCTCCCGTTCCCGGATTCAAAGAGATACAACCCTTTGTCTTCTCTTCGTTCTATCCCATAGGCGACACGACGGAAAAAAGGCTGCGCGAGGCCATAATGAAACTCAACCTCAACGACGCCTCCTTCACATGGGAACCCGAACAGTCTCAGACGCTGGGACTGGGTTTCCGCCTGGGCTTCATGGGCTCTCTCCACATGGAAATAATACAGGAGCGGCTGGAAAGGGAATCGGACATAGAGATACTCGCCACCGCCCCCCAGGTGGTCTACCGCGTCAAAACCCACGACGGCGAGATGATAAACATATCCCGCCCCGACGAATGGCCCGAAAAAAAAGCCGTCGCGAAAGTCTACGAACCCGAGATAACGGCGACCGTCATAACGCCCGACGCGTGGCTCGGGCAGTGCATGAAACTCCTTGAATCCCGCCGCTCGCAATACATCAGCCTCACCTACATCAACCCGCAGAAGGTCATACTCAAATACAAACTGCCGCTGGCCGAGATGATAGCCGACTTTTATTCGGACCTCAAGTCCGTCAGCAAGGGCTACGCGTCATTTGACTACAAACACACGGGTTTCAGGGAAGCGAACCTTGAAAAGGTGGAGATCCTCGTCAACGGCGTCCCCGTGGAAGCCCTCTGCAGCATACAGCCCCGCGAGAGAGCCGCCTTCTTCTCCCGCGATATTCTGCTGAGGATGAAAAAATACATAGACAAACAGATGTTCGAGGTGGCGCTCCAGGCGAAACTGGGAGGAAAGATCATAGCCCGCGAAACCGTCTCCGCACTGAGAAAAGATGTCATAGCCAAATGTTACGGCGGCGACATCACGAGAAAAAGAAAACTGCTGGAAAAACAGAAGGAAGGGAAGAAACGGATGAAAAGAATAGGCTCCGTGGACTTGCCTCAGGAAGTTTTTTTTGAAATACTCAGGAAATAGCTTATGGAACAACTCGTATTTTTTATATCTCTCGGCATAGGCGCTGTTTACCTGGTAAGCATCCTCCGCGAAAAGTGGCAGAAGATAGTCACGGGCGTGATAGTCTGGGGCGGATGGGCGATCGCCTTCTGGAAATTCAACGGTGCGGAATGGCCAAAAGTCGTTGCGCTGACAACGCTCGCCTGCCTGCCCTTTCTCTTTGAGGTCTATCCCGGAAAATACGCCGACGCTGTCAGGCGGGAGCTGAACTCTTTCTTTCAGACCCTCCTCACCGTTTCCGTCCTGATGTATTTCATAATACAGGCCTTTAAAATACCCTCCGGGTCAATGATGAACACCTACCTCATAGGCGACCATCTTTTCGCCTGTAAATTCCGCTACGGCTGGCACATCCCCTTAACACATAAATATTTAAAGTTCGCCTCACCCGTCCGCGGGGATGTGATAATCTTCAAATACCCCCTCGACCCCAAAAAAGATTTCATCAAAAGATGCATAGGCCTCCCCGGCGACACGATAGAGATCAGAAACAAACAGGTTTACATAAACGGCAAAAAGCTGATAGAGGATTACACGCAGTTCGCCGACGGGGACCAGTTCCTTCCGGCCTCGCGCAGCGTCCGCGACAACTACGGACCCGTGAAGATACCAGCCAACTGTTTCTTTGCAATGGGCGATAACAGGGACAGGAGCATGGACTCAAGGTTCTGGGGCTGTCTCGAGAGAAGATATATACGGGGGAAAGCCCTTTTCACCTACTGGCCGCCCCGCCGCATCGCCGGAGGACGGCACGAGCGCCCTCAATTTGAAAATTAATTTTATTTTGGTATAATATCCGGACTGGTGAGCATAGTCGAAACCAAGTTTTTACATTCCGCGGTAGCTCAGCTGGTAGAGCAGCTGACTGTTAATCAGCGGGTCGCAGGTTCGAGCCCTGCCCGCGGAGTTGAGACAAACAGTTCGCTAACAGGCTCTTTCAGATTAACAGCAGAGAGGGCAATATTGACGTTCTTGTCGTCGAGCTTTATGTAAGATATGACCTCTCTCAACTTGTCTTTTGTTCCATTGTTAGGTGGTCGGAAAATGCTTTTTATCCTGTCGCTATATTCCCCGAATAAATTATTATCGCCCTGAATCAATTTTTCTAACCGGTCAATTTCATGCCGGATATAAATATTTTTATCTTCAATATCTTTTTTTGACTGGTTCAATTTTATTATGCTTTCCTCAATGGTATTTTTCACAATTTCGGATTTGGTATTTGTTAATTCATTGAGCCTTGCTTCAATCTCTTTCACAAGAGCTTTCTTTTCTGCTTTCAATTTTTCAATCGCCGTATTCAGAAAATCAATTTTTTTCCTTATCCTGATTTTCCCTTCTGTTTTCAACTGATTAAACCTATCGCCGTTATTTGAGATTTCATCTAACCAGTCAAAGACCAGTTTATGCGTTACTTCCGCATCAATGCCGCTTATCCCGCTATCTTTGCAGGTATTTTTATGAGAATAGTAATAATGCTTTTTGTTTATTCTGGAATAAGCGCATTTTCCCTGTAATTTTTCCCCGCATTTACCGCACATCATCAATCCCGAAAGCAGATAATTAAATCTTCCGGAATTTCGCCAATGCAATCGCTCTTTATTTGCTTTCAATAAATTTTCAGCCCGCCGGAATAATTTCTCATCAATTATTCCGTTCCATACCGCTTTTACTTCTTCGTATTTGCTTTTATCCTTTTTGTAAATTTCTCTGACCCCGATATATGATTTATTCGTTAGAATGGAATATATTCTGCTTTTGTTGATTTTCTTCAATCCCGAATTTGAATCCGCATATTTTGATTTTATCGCTTCCGTCGTCCGTTGTATTGATTTTTCCTTTATGTAAGTTTTGAATATTTCCAGGACAATGCCGGATTCTTTTTTATCAATAAGCAAATATCCTTTTTTCTTTTTGTCCCGATAATATCCCAACGGCGCGGCTCCGCCGTTTGCCAGACCCCTTTTGCTCCTCTCATAAGCATTTATGCTTGTCCTCTGTGAAGTCATCTCCCGTTCAAATTCACCGAAGACCATCAGTATTTTCGTGATTAAATTTTTATACGGTGATGTTGTATCAATATCAGTTTTCAAACAGATTAAATCGCAATTGTATTTTTGCGTAAATTCAAAAATGTTCAAAAAATCTTTCAGCGACCGCGAAAGCCGACTTAATTCGGTAAACATTATTGTATCTATCTTTTCGATTTCAATATCTTTGAGCATTTTTTGAAAAGCAGGCCTATTTATATCTTTCCCGGAAATTCCCTCATCAACATAAACTTCAATCAATTCACCCCAGCTTTTATTCAGCAAATTTCTTTTATTTACTTCGGCAAGGAGCATTTGCTTTTGATTTTTAAGAGAACCTTCCACAACTTTTGCCTGCCGTTCAGTAGAAACACGGATATAAAATCCAATTTTTCTTTTTGACTCAATATTATTCATATCACTTTCATCGCTCGCCGCCTCCGACTATCCGTCCGCAAAGCGGACGGATTCTCCGGCGACTCGCTCAAAATCGGTCGCGCGGCTACGGCAATTACATCGCCTTCGCCCCCGCTCCCTCTCGCCAGCCGCCCGCGTCGGCAATAAAATTGCCTCCGCTCGCCGACAACTTCTGCAAAATCCGTAAGCAAAAATATCCGTCGTCGGCTGTCCCGCTTTCCGCGGGACTGCGGCTTCTGCAATAACCCCTCTGTTGCCCGATGCCTGTCCCGTTTCGACGGGATTCGCTCAACCGCCTCCGTCCGCCTTCGGACGGACTCCGCCTTTCGCTCTCCGCCCTCTCAGCCCTTTCTGAAAATTTCCTCTTTTCCCGTTTCCTCTTCTTCCGCGACAGGCTGCCCCCGCCCAGCCTGTCGCTGTGTTATCTTTGCCCGTTTAAAAATAAATTTTTTAGACAGATGTAAATGAATTCTTTGATATAACACTTCCAATAATACTATCCATTTAATACTCTTTTTGAAATTGCAATTATTATCTTTTTTGCATTTTCAGGTTTACTTGAATTTTTATATATAACATCACACAAATCTTTAATTAAATTTATGTCTTTCGCTTTATTTTTTTGTTTACCTTTATCTAAAAAATGCTCGCTTTTTTTTAGCTTCTCGATTAAATTACTAATTTCATCAGCGGTATTTTCTGTACTCTTAGAATTTTTAATCATATTTAATTCTATTGAGCATGTTGCACAAACATTTTTTTTCAGCCCCCAACCGCTTCCAACTATAATTTAACATTTTTTTCAAATTTTACAATGCCCAAAAATTATTT
>PHAM01000009.1 GCA_002841685.1 Elusimicrobia bacterium HGW-Elusimicrobia-2
CGGGCCGGTTTAGGAGAATGAATTGAAACAAAATACAGATTCAGATATCAGGGTGATGGTGCTCGCCGCCGGCGTTGGTACGCGTTTAAGGCCTTTAACCTACAGAATACCGAAACCGCTCATACCCATAGTCAACAGGCCTGTGATGGAGCATTCCATCAGTAATCTTCAAAAACAGGGTTTCAGGAAATTTATATGCAATTTGCACACTCACGCGGGGAAGATCAGGAAACATTTCGGCACCGGTAAAAAACTGGGCGTGTCAATGGAATATTCTTTAGAGAAAACACTGCTCGGTAATGCGGGTGGGCTGAAAAAAGTGGAGGGTTTTTTTAAGGGCTCCGGCACATTGCTGGTTATATCCGGAGACGGTTTCACGGATATAGACATACGGAAGGCCGTCGCTTTTCACCGGAGGAAAAGATCCGCGGCCACAATGGTGCTCAAAAAGGTTGAGAGCACTTTTCCTTTCGGTATAACGCTGACAAACCCTGCGGGGAAAATAAAAAAGTTTATGGAAAAGCCCGGTATTACTGATTTTGTTGACGCCACTGTCAACACGGGGATATATATTTTTGAGCAGGATGTCTTTAAGTTCATACCGAAAAATAAATTTTTTGATTTCGGCAGAGACCTCTGGCCGCTGCTTTTGAAAAACAAACTGCCCATCTACGGTTATGTCACAGACGCCTATTGGTGCGATGTGGGAAATCTCCCTGATTACCGCAGGACAGTGGCGGATGTCTTAGACGGCAAGGTGAATATAAAGATCCCGGGCAGGGAGAGGTACAAATCTGTCTGGTGCGAGAAGAATGTCAGTCTTGGAAAAAATGTTAAATTTTACCGTCCCTGTCTTATCGGGGAGAATTCCAAAATATGCGACGGCGCTAAAATAGGCCCTTTTGTCACGATAGGGCGCAGGTCGACAATAGGCCCGTCAGCGGTTGTTAAAAATTCCATAATTTGGGATAATGCGCGGATTGAGGGGGGCGTGAAAATCAAGAATTGCATTATAGACAGCGGTGCCGCGATAAGGGAGAACCTGACTTTATACGAGGGCACGGTGATAAACACGGAGGACAGAAAATGAAAGATTTTGAGTTTACTTCTGAGAGTGTCGGCGACGGCCATCCCGATAAGGTGTGTGACCGGATATCCGACGGCGTTCTGGACGCTATTCTGAAACACGACGAGAAAAAAGGCCTGAAGCCCTATAAGATGAAAGCGGGTGATGTGCGCGGGTCACGCTGCGCCTGCGAAACCTTTATTTCGCTGGGGCTTGTTATTGTCGGCGGAGAGATCACGACGGATGCCTGGGTGGATGTGAGAGAGATCGTTAAACAGGCGCTCATAGAAATAGGATACACCGGCGCCGAATACGGCTTTGATTATAAGACCTGTTCCATTCTCAACGCGATAGGCGCGCAGTCGCCGGACATTGCCCAGGGCGTTGACTGCGGCGGTGCCGGGGATCAGGGAATAATGTTCGGTTACGCCTGCGATGAAACGGATAATCTGATGCCGGCTCCGCTCGAGTTTTCCCACGCGCTTGTCAGAAAATTCAAGGAAGTGCGCGCCAGCAGAGAGATACCCTATCTGGGCCCCGACTGCAAGAGCCAGGTGACGGTCAAGTATGTTGACGACAAGCCGGTGAAGATAACCAAGGTCGTGGTTTCGTCCCAGCACACAAGCGAGGTTGTGGAGCAGAAAGGCGACTGCCGCGTGATGAAGCAGTCAGCGAGGGATGAGATAATAGAAAAAGTGGTCAAGGCCGCGTTGCCTGCGGATCTGCTGAAAGGCCTGGATTTTAAGAAGGACTGTTTTGTCAATCCCACGGGTATTTTCCTCGTCGGCGGGCCTCAGTCGGATACGGGCGTGACGGGCCGGAAGATCATTGTGGATACCTACGGCGGCATGATACCTCATGGCGGCGGAGCTTTTTCGGGCAAGGACCCGTCAAAGGTTGACCGCTCGGCTTCTTATGCCGCAAGGTATGTGGCCAAGAATATAGTGGCCGCGGGCCTCGCGAAAAAATGCATTATAGAATTCTCATATGCCATAGGAGTGGCCGAGCCCATGTCGGTGTGGATAGATACCAAGGGCACATCTGTCATACCCGAGGAAGAGATCATCAAACTCGTCAGGGACGAGGAAATCTTTCAGTTGACCCCGTCGGGAATAGTCGGGATGCTCGATTTGTGGCACCCGATTTACAGCGTCACCTCAGCATACGGCCATTTCGGCAGAAAGAGCGAAGGGAAAACATTCCCGTGGGAGAAAATGGATAAAGTGGCGCTTCTTAAAAAGAAAGCTGGGGTATAAGGGGACTGTCCCCATTACGGACGAAGCTGCAAGTGCGCCGTGGCGTGCTTTAAGCTCGCCGTGGTGAGTCGTAGATGGCGGACTGTCCCCATGGAAACATGGAGGCAAAATTGAAAAATTGTGATGTCAAGGATTTAAAACTGGCGAAAGCCGGAAAAAAGAGGATAGAGTGGGCCGACGGAGACATGCCGGTCCTGGCGCAGGTGCGGGAGAAATTCAGGAAAAATAAAACCCTCAAAGGCGTTAAGATGTCGGCGTGCCTGCATGTGACCGCGGAAACGGCGAATCTTGCCAGGGCACTGAAAGAAGGCGGAGCCGATATCGTTATGTGCGCTTCAAATCCTCTTTCAACCCAGGATGATGTGGCGGCGTCGCTCGTCGCGGATTACGGGATACCTGTTTTTGCCGTGAAGGGAGAAGATAACAAGCGTTATTATTCTCATCTGCGTTCGGCCATAGCGCACAAACCCAATGTGACGATGGATGACGGAGCCGACCTGGTGTCTCTGATTATTTCCAAACACCCCGAACTGCACAACAGGATCTTCGGTTCAATGGAAGAAACGACAACCGGTGTTATACGTCTCAGGGCGATGGAAAAAGACAATGTTTTGAAATTCCCTATCGTGGCCGTGAACGATGCCGCCACCAAAAATCTTTTTGACAACCGCTACGGCACGGGCCAGTCAACGATAGACGGCATAATACGCGCGACAGACGCTCTCTTCGCCGGAAAAAATGTCGTTGTCGCCGGCTACGGCTGGTGCGGCAAAGGTTTCGCCATGCGCTCCAAAGGCATGGGAGCCAATGTGATAGTCACGGAAGTGGATCCCGTAAAATCCATTGAAGCGGCGATGGACGGGATGAGGGTTATGACAATGGCCGAGGCTGCGATTGTCGGCGATATTTTTTGCACCCTCACCGGAGACATAGACGTCATACGCCCGGAACATTTCGTTAAAATGAAAAACGGCGCTATCGTGTGCAATTCGGGCCATTTTAATGTTGAGCTGGACTTGAAGGGCCTGGCTAAAAAAGCAAAGAAAATAAAAAAGAATGTCAGGAATTTTGTTGACGAGTATGTCCTTTCTTCCGGCAAATCGGTTTATGTCCTAGCCGAGGGCAGGCTTATCAATCTCGCCGCCGCCGAAGGTCATCCCGCCAGCGTGATGGATATGAGTTTCGCTACCCAGGCTTTAGCGACGGAATTCTGCATAAAAAACAGAGGCAGATTATCGCCGCGGGTTTACGATGTTCCGGAAGAGATAGAGAACAATGTGGCGACACTCAAGCTCAAATCCATGGGCATAAAGATAGACACACTCACTCCCCGGCAGAAGAAATATCTTTCTTCCTGGACAGAGGGCACCTGAAAATCGGCAAACTGAGATATAATTGGGCGGGATGTTGTCGAAGCATTATAATTTTAACAGTTTCCGTTCTCTGTTTCGTTTCCTTTCTTCCTCATTTATTTGCCCGTTATGATGTCTTAGGTTCGTCTCTCAATCCTAATGCCCCGCATCTGAAAGTCACATTTATTGACGCCGGTCGCGGCAATTGTGTTTTCATACAAACACCTTCAGGAAAGAAGATTTTAATCAACGGGGCATATTGTACTAAACCGTCTTATCTTGTTTCCTTTCTTAATAAAAACATTAAACCTGAAAAGAAATTTCTCGGCATATTCGGAAGAACAATAAGGAAAATTGATATTGTGGTTCTGACGCATTCCGAACAGGCAAGAGATTTAAAACAGGTTTTTGAAAACTTTGAAGTCGGCGAACTTGTAGATTCGCACGGACAATATGATTTGCTCGGCTATAAAGAGCTGCTGGAAGAACTTGATAAAAAATTTATTCTTTATGACATCGCCAAACGCGGCAAAGTTTTCAGCTGGGATCCATTATTGGAAGTTGAAGTTTTAAACCCGCCGCGCCAGGCTTGCGAAAAAGATTCCGGTGACCTTAATAACAATGAAATAGCGCTCAAGATAACCTACAACAAAGTGAGTTTTTTATTTCCGGGGAACATTAAAGAATCAACTGAAATTAAACTGGCTGAGTTATATAAGGATAAGCTCAAAAGCGCAATAATCAAAATTCCGAATTATGGGTTGGTGGAAAGTAATTCAGAGGAATTTATTGATTATGTCCGGCCGGAATTCGCTGTTGCCTTTAATGAAAAATGCGGAATAGAAAAGCAGATTTCAAAAGAAATAATAAAAAGATATGAGGATAAGGGCTGTTATGTGTTTCGAAACGATGATTATAACACTTTAAAAATGGTTAAGGGTAAAATCCGAACAACTCACAACGGAACAATTTTAGTTATTACGGACGGAATTCACTATAAAGTGGAATCTGAAAAACATCTTGATGAAATACAAAAACAAATAAAAAGCATAAATCCCCCTCCTCCGGAATATAACTTTCCGGAGATAAAAGCAAACGAATTAACAAAAGAAATCAAAGAAGATAAACCCGAGGTGGAACCGCTGTGTAATGAAAAATATTTTTCCGCCGCGGGCGATGCCATAGATCATGCCGTTGATTCGATTTATATGGTTATGTTTTTTGTGAATATGGGCGATTCTGATCAAAATCCGGTCAATATTCTGGTGCGTAAACTGATTGAAGCAAGGCAAAGGGGAGTGAGAGTCAAAATTATTCTTGAAATGCCGAGAGACGAAAATGATTTTATAATGTGGAATAACGAAAAGGTGTACAGATGGCTCGCCAATGCGGGAGTTGATATTAGATTAAGCAGCCCTCAGTTAAAAACGCATAACAAGTTTTTTGTGGTTGACCAGAACATTACCGTTGTTGGAAGTCATAATTGGTCGGATACCGCGCTGGACGGCACGCAGAACGAAGTTACCGTCTTAATTAAATCAAAAAATGTCGCGAGAAAGTTTTTGAGGTATTTTTATGAAAACAGCTGGTAAAATATTTTTAGCTTTAGCGGCGCTTATTTTTTTGAATACAGGAATATTCTCGTATTCAGCAGATTCGGTGAGGCCGCTGTTTAATCAGGAATACGAGATTGAGATCGCTTCGCTTATTCAGGAAGCGAAAGAATCCATTTTCATTGTAATGTATTGCATCCAACCGGGTGAAAATAAATATCATCCGGTCCATAAAATGTTGTAGGAGCTTATTGAAGCTCACCGGCGAGGCGTTGAAATAGAGGTTATTCTTGAGATAGATGATAAGGGAGGTTATCTAAACGAGCAAAATGTGAAAGCCAAAGAAACACTTGAGGCTGCGGGAATAAAAGTTCGTTTTGATTCGGGCGGCACGGTTACGCATGTGAAACTTATAATAATTGACGGTTATATTACTCTTGTCGGCTCGCATAATTGGACATATACGGCATTTGCGCTGAACAATGAAGCTTCGGTTGTAATAGAAGACACTGAGCTTGCTGCTGAATTTTTCAAATACTATAAAGGCATCAGGTGAAAACTTGCAGTGGTTTTTTGATTGTGGTACAATCAAAAACGATGAAGAGAGAAGACTATAAATGAAACGGAAATGCGGATTCATTGCAGTAATTATTTTTGTCATATTTTTCTTTAGCGCTAGAGATAGTTTTACAGCGGATTATATTCCAGAACCTAAACTTGTAGCTACAGAGCCTGTAGATCCTCCTGAACCGGTTGCTGTTGATGTTGAACTTACCGCTTCGCCCGACAACGGCCCAGCGCCTCTCCCGGTTACTTTTACCTGTACGGCAACCGCTGAAATTCATTATGCCGATGAACGGTGGGCACTGCCACCGCAAGGGTCAGTTGAACAAGTAATACCCCTGTATAAAAAAGTCCCTGCTAATATTACATCTCAACCTGCCGACCAAACTTTAAAGAAAGTTAAGACTTATACTTTTAAAGCCGAGGCCGAATACCAAGGTTTAAAAGGTCAGGATACCACTAAGGTTGTGGTAAATAATTATCAGTGTACTTGTCCAGCTTTTTCTAATCGTAGAGTTTACACAACCATTTTTCATAATATTAGCAACGAGGATAACTATTACTCGGAAATGGATAGTAAATATTATAACAGTGTGACCGTGGAGTCTTGGCTATGGAAAATAGAAGATTTTTTTACTGGTTTGCAGTTATGATGTGTCATATTGTTATGAACGGTGTCAAGCAACAGAAGTTAATGCTACTTTCCTTGGTGAATTAGTTGGACATAGTTATGATGAAGGACAAGCTTTAGAAACAAAAGACATGACAAAATGTCCATGTTTACAATGTCATCCGGAAAATAGGGAATAGGAGAATGTATGTACTTAGCTAAAAGGAAGAGTATATTTAAACTTGTAACGGTCAGTTCTTTAATATTATTTTCTAATTTTTGCTATGCGAAAATTAGTGTTGAAGAAATTATCAGAAACCTAACAGTTACTAGTGGCTTGATTAAAAGTGCGAAATTTGACGAAAAAGTTGGAGTTTCCGAATGGAAAGCTGTAACATATAAAGCCCCCCATATGCTCCGAACTGATTATTCAGATGGACTTATAGATATTAAAACAGGAGATATTAGATATACGTTTAGCCCGTCTTTTAAAATTCTTAGTATTTCGGATTGGAGTGCGAGTGTTGATTTCCTTTTTGAAGACGTAGTTAGCATTCTCTTAGGGAGTAATTTGCGATTAGTAGGGACGGAAAATTATTTTAATACCAACGCTTATATTCTTGAAGGAGATATTCAACCTGAAAATAAGTACTACCATTCTGGAAAGCATAGAATAAAAGTCTGGGTTGATTCAGTCAAGTGGATAATTCTTAAAGCGGAGTTGGCAGAAAAAGAAGGACGATGTATTCAAATTTATGAAGTCAAAAAATTGATATTTTACAATGATAAGATATATTTCCCATCTCAAGTAGAAGAAAGGACGGAGTTTCATGTTAAAAATCTTGATTTTGGTAAAAATATAATAAAAAAGACAAGAGAATTTAAAAGCATTCAATTGAATATTGAAATAAATGATGAAAGTTTCAATATAAAGTTACCTAAAAAAACAACAGTCAAAATCAACTCAACTCAAAATCAACTCAACTAGGAGAAAATATACATCTAAAAATTCCAAAGGCGAAGAGACGCGCTGATTTTTTTTAGTGGTGTGCTTGATAAGGATGATCAGTAATCCCCTTTCTATAGAGGCGCTTCATCGGCTCGCATAATTGGACATATACGGCATTCGCGCTGAACAATGAAGCGTCGGTGGTCATTGAAAGTCCAGGAGTCGCGGCGGAGTTTTTAAAATATTTCAGAAGCATCAGGTGAACAGAAAAAGCACGTTGACGGGATTATGTGATTGTGATAGGATTCGAAAGATGAAAAAGGGAAAATATCAATGAAGCCCAATATGCGCAGTTGTAGGCGAAAATTCTTAATTGGCGCGGTAACTGTAGCGAGCATATTTATTTGTTTATTTATAGAAAGCGGCTTTGCCGAATACCTTTCTGCGCCCGAACTGATAGCTATCGAGCCCGTAGTTCCGGAAGAAGTCGTTGGGGTTGATGTCAAGCTTACTGTTTCTCCGACAACAGGGTTCACCCCTCTTCCAGTAGTTTTTGATTGCACCGCTACCGCTGAAATTCACTATGCCAATGAACGGTGGGCACTGCCACCGCAGGGGTCAAGTGAAAGATTAGAACCTCTTTATAAAACTGTTGCCGCGAATATTACAGAACAGCCTGAGGATCAAACTATAGAAAAAATAGGGATTCATTCTTTCACAGCCAAAGCAGAGTATGAAGGTGCGACAGGGCAGGACTCAGTTACGGTGATTGTCAAGAAACCAAACTGCGCGGATTTATTCGCAAAGAAAACGGAACTTGAAGGAGAATTAGCGAAATTAAATGCTGAAAATCAGGGGCTTATAGAAACTTCCAATAAGCTTACTAAAGAAATGAGGATATACGAAGAGTTAAAGAAAAAAATTGAAGAAGAGGCTTTCGAGCTTCTAGTACAACTTGAAAGCATATCCGCTGAGATAAACGAGCTTAGAGAAAAAATAATGGGGGCAATTAAAGATGGAACGATAAATGATCAACTAGAGGGTATAAAAGAGCAATGGAAAGTTCTTAAGGCAAAAAGTAGAGTAGTATTACACCGGTTTGTTGAAAAGGAAAATGCAGGCTCAAGGATAGATAATAAGCTTGATAAATTAGAAGATGAGTTGGATATTATAGAAGCAATGTTGAAAGAAAAAGGTTGTTTGGAGTAATTATGAAAAAATGTTTTAGCCAAAGATTGAAATTTTTAGTGGTTGTTATCTTTCTGACAGCAAAATACAGCGCGAGCAATTTAATTGCGGAGATTGACCCCGCTACCGAGCAGAAAATAACGATGCTCTCGGCAGAACTTACGTTGAGTGTAATGGAAAAAGGGATAGAAAATTCCCAAGGAGAAATAAACGCCGCAATTGTGGAATATAAAAAAATTTTAAACGAAAAGCCGAAGTTTTGGCCTGTATATTGTAATCTTGCAGAGGCATATGAATATAAGCGGGAATATAAAAAAGCTATGGAAATGTTAAATAGGGTAATAATATCAGATTCTCCTCTTGATATGAAACGGAAAGCATATATGCAGATAATAAGCTTGTATGTCGGCCGGGCAATAGGCTATTATGAGAGAAATAATATTAAGCAAATGTTTCAAGAATATGAAAAAGCCGGGCAAATGTGCGATGAAGGTTATAAATTTTTTGAGAGAGAAGCAAAAAGAAAATCATATAATAATACTGATACTATAGAAAAAGCAATGGTTGCTTTCAGAGAGAAGAAAACTGAACTACGCAAGGAGGTGGAAGACCAACGAGGTTACCTTAGAAATATGAATAATGAGAATTCGCAAATTCAAATATTGGATTACTGCGCAGATGCGCGAAAATATAAAGAAACAGGTGATTATAAGAAAGCATTGAAAAGTCTTGAACAAATAATTAAAATAGACTCAAATTTTTCTGTACATTATCCCGTATATTATGAAATGGGAATATGTTATAAAAAACTTAATAAATTCCAGCAAGCTGAAAAAATGTTTAAAAAAGAAATTTCAGTAAAACCTGATTCAATTCAGGCGTATAGCGAGCTTTTAGAATTACTTTACAAGCAGGGGAGATATGAAGAAGCAAGAAATTGCGCCAAAGTTTTACTCGGGCATGAACCTTCGGATAAAATGGAAGAACGTATATATTATAGAAAAGCACGGCATATATTAGATGCCATGAACAATGCAGAAAGTGAAAGAAAAAGTAATCATGTAAAATAGTTTCAATGAATATGACGGAACTGAAAAGTGACGCGGCCGCTAAAGCGAAAAAGATAAAAGTTTTCGCCATGGATGTTGACGGCGTTCTCACCGACGGGCGCCTTGTTTTTCTTGAGTCGGGGGAAGAACTGAAATCCTGGAATGTGAAAGACAGGATAGCTTTTTATATTCTCAGAAGGCTCGGTTACCCCATTTGCTGGATATCCGGCAGGAAATCTCCGACTGTCGAGCGGCTGGCCGAGGATATGGGGATAGAGGGTATCTATCTGGGGATCAAAGATAAGCTGGCGGTCTGGGAAAAAGTCAAAAAACAGTTCGGCGTCACGGATGATGAAATACTCTATATAGGAGACGATCTCGTTGATATCTCTCTTCTTAAAAGAGCGGGCTTTGCCGTTTGCCCGAGGGATGGCGCCGCGGAAGTAAAAAAGTTGTGCGGCGCGGTGTCTTCTTTTGACGGCGGTGATGGTGTTTTGAGAGAAGCGGCGGAGATGATATTGAAAGCGCAGGGCAGATGGCGGGAAGCATTAGAGCATTACGACTTATAGCGGCCTGCGCTTTTCTTTTCGCCTGCGGAAAGAGGGAGAGCCTTTTCTCGTCATCCGAAAGCATGGAAGGCTTCACGGCCCGCAGGACCCGAGGGGGGCAGCCGGTGTGGGAAATAACAGGCAGTAAACTGGTCAGAGAAGACAAAATAAGCGTCACGGGGGCGTCAGGATTTTTTTACGGCGACGATGGTAAAATGTTCCTGAGATCAGACAGGGCTTCCTTCGGCGAAGACGGCTCCGCTCTGGAGCTTGAGGGAAATGTCTGTTTTAAGGACAGCGTCGGCAAAACAGAACTTTATATGGATGACCTTAAATGGGATGAGAAGCGGCAGCTGTATGTAACGGATAATAAGGTGCGTCAGGTTTCGGAAGATGCCGTTATACTGGGCACAGGCCTGCGTGCGGATAAGGACCTGAACAGAGTGGAGATACTGAATCCGGAAGTTGTTTCTTCCGCGCGTGCTGAATGAAGCGCCGGGCTCTTCTGGTTTTAAGCGTCTCCGTGTTGTCCTTGAGCGCCCTGTCTCGCGCGGCTGCCCCTTTGGGCGAACTCCATATACGCGCGGATAAACTGGTTTATCTGGAGAGAGGCGAGGTGGCGGAATTCAGAAAAAATGTAGTTTTTGAAAGAGACGATTTTAAGGGACGGTCTCGTTATCTGAAACTGGATAAGAAAAAAAACAAGATTTTCGCTTCCGGTGCCGTGTCCGGAGACATATTCAATTCCGGTAGAGGCGATATGAGTTTTGCCACGGAAAAACTTTTTTACGAGGAAGCTTCGGGCGCGGTTTTTTCGCCGGATAAATCCGAATTCGTGGTGAATGTATCAACAACCGCGACAAGGGACATTTACACGATAAATTGTTCTTCTTTCAGCGGTAATATTCCGGATAAGCAGTTTCATTTAACAGGGAAACCTGTTACAATAAAGGGCGAAAGGCTTTCGGGTTTTTCGGATACGCTCGATTGTTCCCCCGCTTTTACGGAAATGGAGGGAAACGCGCACATTGATTATTTTGAGCCCCCGGCGGGTGACGCTCAAAATGCCCACGCATCCGGACAGTCCCCATGGAAAGCTGACGCGAATTATATTAAAATGAGTTTTGAAAGTGATGAATACGAATTTAAAGGAGATGTGACCGGCGTCTTTTATCCTAAAAATGCTGAAAACCCTTAATCTTGTAAAAAATTACGGTAAGAAAAAGGCTGTTCGCGGTGTTGATATCTCCGTGAAGCGCGGAGAAGTTGTCGGTCTCCTCGGCCCTAACGGCGCCGGCAAGACGACGATATTTTATTCCGTCACCGGTATTATAAGCCCCACATCCGGTCAGATCATCTTATCCGGCGAAGATGTCTCCGCGCTCCCTCTCTTTAAGAGAGCGAGGTTAGGCCTGGGTTATCTCGCTCAGGAGCCGTCCATATTCAGGGGTCTCAGCGCCCGGGAGAATCTGCGTGCGGTGGCGGAGTTTATTTACCGTGACCGCCGGCTTCGGGAAGAAAAGATAGACGCCATTATGGAAGAGATGGGCATTGTTTCCTGCGCGGGCACGCTCGCCGCGAGCCTTTCCGGCGGTGAAAAAAGAAGGGTAGAGATAGCGAGGGTGCTTCTTACAAATCCTTCTTTTCTTTTGCTGGATGAGCCTTTTGTGGGCATAGATCCTATCGCTGTGGACGACCTTAAAAAACTTGTGATAAAACTGAAAGAAAAAAACATAGGGATACTGATAACTGATCACAATGTCAGGGATACCCTGAAGATTATAGACCGCGCATATATAATTTTCGAAGGCAATATCCTGATGCATGGTACAAGCCGTGAACTCATAAACTCGGAAAAAGCGAAAGAAATATATTTAGGGAGAAATTTTGAGGAATGACCGTCCCTTTTTTTGTAGGCAATTGAAAAAATGGCAGGAAATTGTTAAGAATACGCACAGGAGGGCAATGTGAAAGTAGTTGTGAAAAATTTTAAACTGACATCGGCGTTCGAAAAACATGTCCATTCAAAAATGGACGGCATTGAAAAGAAATTTTCTCTGGACGATGTGACAATCACGGTGTCACAGGAGAAAACTTCATCCTCCGTCCAGTTCCTCGGCAGGGATGTCCATGGCGCGACGGTGAAAATCAAATGCTCCGCCCTCGACGCCTATGCGGCGGTTGATAAGATGAGAGATGTGTGCAAGGAAAAGCTCGCCCGCCTGAAAGAAAAGAAATCAGGCCAGCGTCGCATCGCCGAGCCCGCAGCGCCAGCGCCTGCAGAAAGAATAAGGAAAGTCAGGATATCCCCCATGTCCCGTCAGGAAGCCACCGATAAAATGACCAGCCGTAATTATAATTTCTGGCTTTTTGTCGACAGGGAAACAGGTGTTTTTACTGCCCTTTACCGTAAGGATGACGGGGATATGTGCGTGGCGCACCCCGTTTTTGAAGAGTAAAACATGAAATTCAGCGATTATACAAAAGTTTCTCTTCTAAAACCCCGCACGGGTGCTGTTTCCAAGAAAAAAGTGATAGAGGAGCTCGTTCAGATCCTCGCTGAAAATAAGATTATCCCGAAAAAATCCGTCTCTCCGGTTTGTAAAGCCGTGCTTAAAAGGGAAGCGCTCGGTTCCACGGGCATAGGCCAGGGCGTTGCCCTGCCGCATGTTAAAATCAAGGGCGTCAAAAACATAAGCTTCGTTTTCACCAATTCCGAGACAGGGGTCGAATTTAATTCTCTTGACGGCGGGCCGGTCAACATAATATTCCTTTTGATAGGCCCGGAAAAAGCCGGGGAGGAATACATAAAGGCCCTTTCCTTACTCGCCCGGAATCTGAACGATCCTTATTTCCGCAGGGCCCTCGCGGCGGCTAAAAACGGAAAAGAGGTTATGTGTATTCTTAAAAAAACAGAACAATGAAAAAAAGGCGCGCAGCCCGTTTCCCGAGTGTCCGTGAAAACACAGTGATCATCACTGGCGTTTCCGGAGCCGGCAAGACGCTGGCGCTTAAATTCCTGCAGGACGCGGGTTATTTCTGCATAGACAATCTGCCTGTCGGGATGATGGATCAATGTTTCAGCGATCAGGCTCTTGCGTCAAAGCGCATTGCAGTGGGTGTGGATATAAGAGAGAAAGAGCATTTTGATCTGTTTATCAAACTGCTTGAAAAAAACAAGTCACTTAAAGTGATATTCCTTGAAAGCAGAATGGACGTGCTTGTCAGAAGATTCATGGAAAACCGGCGCAAGCCGCCGTTTGCCAGCGCCGGACAGAGCATATTATCCGCGCTTGAAGATGAGCTGAAATGCCTTGCACCGCTTCGCGCGGAGGCGGATCTCATTATTGATACCTCGGATCTGAATCCATGGCAGCTCAAAAACGCGATTAAAGGCAAACTCGGTTTTTCGGCCGGGGCTTTTACCCTTATATTGATGAGTTTCGGTTACAAATATGGACTGCCGCCCGAAGCGGATATGATTTATGACCTGCGGTATCTGCCCAATCCCAATTATGACCCGCGCTTGCGTTCCCTGACGGGGCGTTCCGCCCGGGTGGCGTCATTCGTCAGGAAAGATCCGCTGTACAGCCAATCGCTTAATTCCGCGGCGCGTTTTTTGAAACTCATAATTCCAGCGTATAAGAAAACGGGAAAAGCTTTCCTGACGATAGGGACGGGTTGTACGGGCGGCCGGCACAGGTCGGTTGTTTTCGCAGGGGATCTGAAAAAAAAGCTTGATGGAAAATATGAAGTCAAAATTTTTCACCGCGACACGGGGCAGCGTATATGGTGAGAGTGATTATAGCCGCGCACGGTGACATGGCCTCGTATTTTTTAAAAAGCGCCGAGGATTTGCTGGGACCCGTGGAGGGCATGTATGCCCTGGATTTTAAGCGCCAGCAATCTACGGGCGAACTTGTGGTGGGCTTAGGCAAAATTCTGAACAGGCACAAGGGAGACAATGTTTTCATCCTCACGGATTTTCTCGGCGGCTCGCCCTGCAACTGCGCCTGTCATTTTATCGCGGAAAACAACGTGTGGATAATATCCGGCGTGAACCTTCCGATGCTGATAGAGATCATGATCAAAAAAGAAAAAATGCCGCCGGATGTATTATGCGCCGATGTTATTAAGGCGGCCAGGGATTCCATAGAAAATGTCTGCGCGAAGTTCTCGGAAGTTTCCACTTCTGCCCGCAATGAACGCAAGGCGGGGAATTGATCAAGTCGCTGAGGATTGATTCAAGGCTCATCCACGGCCAGATAGTGGAGGGCTGGCTGAAATTCATAATGGCTGACGAGGTGCTGATCATAGATGATTTTATACGAGAAAGCCCTTTTGAAAAGAAAATACTGAGATTCGCGCTGCCGCCAGAGATCGATCTGGAGGTTTTGTCCATTACAGAGGCTGCCGCGCGCTGGACGGAGATAAGCGCGTCTTCCAAGAGATTTTTTATTCTTTTGCAGTCAGTGGATATGCTCAGCCGTTTCTACGGATGTCTTCTCGGCTCACGGCCGCCGTTGCCTCCGCTGCCCCCGGTGAATCTGGGTCTTATAAATTTTATGGACTCAAAAACGCTGCTGACTAAGGCGGTTTATCTGGATGAGCGTGAAAGAGAACAGATCAAGGTTTTGATTGAAAGCGATGTGGAGATATACGCTCAGGCACTGCCTTCCAATGAAAAAATTTCCATAGCGGCGCTGTTGGAAGGCGGCAATGTGAAAGCGCCCGGGAACACCGATGAATAATTCTCTGTTTGCCTTCGGTGTGCACTGTCATCAGCCGGTGGGGAATCACCATAGCGTCATGGAGGATTGCTACAAAAAATCCTACGAGCCCTTTTTTAAGGAGCTTCAGCAGTTCCCTAAAATAATAATGAATGTGCACATCAGCGGCTCTCTTCTTGAGTGGATCAGCGAAAATCATCCGGAATTCATAGAATTGCTGTCCGGCATGATAAAAACGGGCCAGGTGGAATTGCTGGGCGGGCCTTTTTACGAGGCCATACTGCCTCTTATAACGGAAAGCGATATCAGGGAGCAGATAATGCTGTTTTCACTCTATCTGAAGAAACTTTTCGGCACCTCGCCCAGAGGTATGTGGCTGCCCGAAAGAGTGTGGGAGTCTTATCTGGCCAAGCCCCTGGCTATGACCGGGATGGAGTACACTCTTCTGGATGACACTCATTTTCGCGCCGCCGGATGGATGGACGACAAGCTGCATGGTTATTACACGACTGAGCACGAAGGGTTTAAGCTCAATGTTTTTCCGATCCTTGAGAGCCTGCGTTATAGAATGCCCTATGCGCCGCCAGATGAAGTGGTGAAGCTTATCAAAAAAATGGGAGAAGAGGCCGGCGGCGGCCTGAAGGTCATGATGGATGATGTTGAGAAATTCGGCGTCTGGCACGGTTCCTATGAACATGTGTATGTTAATAAATGGCTGCGGAAATTCTTTACGGCCCTTGAGAAGGCCCAGAACGACGGTGATTTCGCTATGACAGGGTTCTCGCGCTATATGGATTCTTATCCCTCCGACGGCCTTATATATCTTCCCTGCTCTTCATATTCAGAAATGGGCCGCTGGTCCATGCCCTATGAGGCCGGACTCAAATACAGCCCCGTCTTAGACGCGGTTAAGGCCGCGAACCGCGCTGAGGACTGGATGCAGTTTATCCGCGGCGGTTTTTTCAGGAATATGCTCGTGAAATATCCCGAAAGCGATATGATGCACAAGAAAATGCTGTGTTTGTCCAGAAAAATAGATTTTCACCGCGATGCTCCGGAGTTTGAAGAAATGCAGAAGTGCCTTTTTCGCGCTCAGTGCAACTGCGCGTACTGGCACGGCATTTTCGGCGGCATTTATATGAGGCATCTCCGGGCGGCTATTTTTCACGAACTCCTTAAATGCCAGAAAATACTTATCAGGCTCTCGGGCGGAGCGATTGCCACCAATGACGGGGCGGGTTATTCGGGCTATCGTGAGATACAGCTCTGCAACGGCGAATACTGCCTTCGCGTGCTTCCGGAGCTTGGCGCCTCGGTGTCGGAATTTTCTCAATACAAGAGTTGCCGCAACATGGGTTTTGTGATCCGCCGGCGCAGAGAGGTCTATCATGAAGAGCTGAAGCCCGCGGGGCTTTCCGCGTCCTCCGGAGCGCCCGAGATCGTTCCTTCTACAGCTGGCACCGACGGGGTCAGTACAAAAGATATTTTTTATGACTGGTATGACAGAAATTCTTTTATCACTCATTTTTTCCAGAACACCACGCGGCTTTCTGCTTTTTCTAAAAGCGCTTATGGCGAGCAGGGGGATTTTGTTAATCAGGTGTTTTCGCACTCGGGCGAAACGGGCCCGGGTGAACTGGCTTTTCTCAGGTCCGGACATGTGTGGTGCGGGGATTATTTCGCGCTCGTGTCAGTGGAGAAAAAATTCTCACTGCGGGAAAATTTCACGATTGTCTATAATTATAGGATCAAAAACAATTCGGACAGAGCGCTGCACTTTTATCCGGGCACGGAGATGAATTTATCGCCGTCCTCTCCGAGAACGGCGATTTTTATCGTATCAGGCAAGGAAGAAAAGTGCGATGCTTTCCTGGACACGCCCTCGGATAAAGTGTCGCTGAGGGATGATAAATACGGCGTGACAATGGAATTCTCTTATTCCTCCCCAGCCCGGGTGTGGATGTTTCCTGTCTATACCGTCTGCAGGCTTGAAGACGGACTGAAAAAAATATATCAGGGAACCTCTCTCACATTCCGCGAAGAGATCTTTTTGCGGCCGGGAGAAAGCGCCGAGAGGAACATTGTGGTGAAAACACTGTGACAGAAATCCTTTGTTTGGCCGTGATCTTCGGTGTCTTATCATGTGATACTGTTCTCGTCGGCCAATTTATGTATTCGCGGCCTTTGATCGCCGGGCCGATAGCGGGCTTGTGCCTTGGTAACCCTTATGTCGGTTTTATCGCGGGCTTGTGTGTCGAGCTTATATGGGTCAGGGTTATTCCCATAGGCGATTCCGTGCCGCCGGACAGCACGCTGACGGCTGTTCTTGCCAGCGCCGCCGCCGCGACGGCCGCGCGGAATCTCGGCATTGATAATATTTCAGCCGTTATCCCGGCTCTTGCGGTGAGCGTCCCCTGCGGCATACTGTATAAAATGGCCGAGATCAGATTGCGCGCGTCCAATGCGGGCATTGTTGACGCGGTCAGGGTAAAAATAATCAGGGGTGATTTCGCCTCCGTCGACCGAGAAACATTTTATGCCGTGATACGGAAATTTTTTATAGGCGCCGCTTTTTTTCTTGCCGCTTATGCGCTTGTCACGGCGTTGCCGGAAGGATACTGGCGCGTCATGGATATCACGCGCGGCAGTGAAATCGTCATGAGGTTTATTTATATTTTGTGTTTCGCGCAGCTTTTTGAGATGTTTCTGAAATGGAAGTAGAAAAAATATTGATTTCTAAAGGTGTGCTGAAAAGAGTGTTTTTCAGGTCATTTTTGCTGCAGGCCCTGTGGAATTTCAAGGGTATGCAGAACGCGGGTTTTCTCTATACTATAAAGCCCGCCCTGGATTTTCTGTATCCTGTTCCGAATGAGAGAAAAAACGCTTATACCAGACATCTGGATTTCTTTAACACGCACCCCTATTACGCCTCCTATATCATAGGCGCTGTCTGCGCGGCCGAGGAAAGATATGCCGCTACGGATTCGGAGGATGATCTTGCCCGCATAGTCGGCATTAAAAAGATCCTTGGAGGGCCCATAGCCGCTTTCGGCGAGTCGCAAATATGGGGGACGCTCCGTCCCTTTGCCGCCGTGATAGGCGTGTTTTTTATAATCCTTTTTTCAAAAAATATAGCTCTTATGTGGATAGGCCCCGCGGCGGCTTTTATTTTTTACAGCTCTGTCCACTTATATCTGAGATATTGCGGCCTTGAAGACGGCTATAAACTTGAGGATCAGGTTTTTGAGGGCCTCTTCACCGGAAAGCTGCAGAAAAGTTTTGTGTATATGAGGATAACGGCTATTGTCATGGCCGTGTTCCTTCTGGTGCGGGGTTTCCTGGGCGCGGGGCCGTCCGTTATGCTGAAAACAGCGTATCCGGTGGTTTTCATCATAGTGGCGCTTTTCATAAAAAAGGTGCCCGCGACCGTTCTTTTTTACGCCGTTATTATCGCGGGGGGGATATTTGCAAGATTCTGTTACTAGAAAATATGTCATCCTGCTGGATGCGGGGGTGCATGTGAGGACGGCGCTCACAATATCAAAGTTGTCTGAAAAATTTGAGAGCAAACTGTTCATAGGCAAGGACGGCGAGGAGATCTCTTTTGATTCGCCTCTGGGGCTCCTCACTCTCGGCATCAGCAAGGGTGACGAGATCTCTGTGCGGATACAGGGGGTCGATTCCTTGGAACTTGCGCGCGCATTTGATAAATTAGTGGAGGAGAATTTTGGGGAATGACAATGTTCATCAAAATCTGCCGAACCAAGGGATTGATTTGTGGCAGAATTTTGGGGAATGACAATGTTCATCAAAATCTGCCGAACCAAGGGATTGATTTGTGGCAGAATTTTGGGGAATGACGGGACCGGCAAAATCCGCCGGACAGAAGGATTAATCTTGAGGCGGCATTTTGGGGAGTAAAAAATATGGTTTATAAAGGTATGGCTCTTTCACCGGGGATAGCGATAGGCAGGGTATATCCGCTCAAGAGAGCGGCCCACAAGGTGCATCGCAGGAGCGTCCTGCCGAATGAAGTGAAGCGCGAGATTTCGCGTTTCAGAAAGGCGGTGGATGATACCCGCAAAGAGATGATCTCGGTCGAGGACAAAGTCAAAAAAGCGCTCAGCAGCAAGAAAAGCAGCATATTCGAGGGCTATCGTCTATTCCTTGAGGACAAAATGCTGATAAATGAAACAGAAACGCTTATAAAAGACCAGAGAGTGAACGCGGAGTTCGCGTTCTCAATGCAGCTCAACAAAATAATCATGGAATTTAAAAAAATAAAAAACGATTATTTAAAGGAACGCGCGCGCGATGTTTCAGAGCTGGGGAGAAGGGTCATGTCCCACCTTATGGATATGGACGACAAGGTCCTCTGGGGAGACATCCCCCCTGATTCGGTGCTTGTCGCTTATAACATAACGCCATCGGACACGGCGCACATGAAAAGTAACAATATCAGGGCTTTTGTAACGGATACCGGCGGAAAAACCTCGCACACCGCCATTGTGGCGAGGGCACTGGAAATACCCGCGGTGACGGGCCTGAGGGATTTTTCGGTTATTGCCGAAGCCGGGCAGGATATTATCGTGGACGGAGAAAACGGTATAGTCATCACGGATCCCGACGAGGAAACCGTGATAAATTATAAAAGGGAAAGAAAGCGCTATCAGGACGAACAGCATTCTTTGCAGAAACTCATGGATCTGCCGGCTGTCAGCACGGACGGGGTGACTTTCGGCATTGAGGCGAATATAGAGATAGCTGAGGAAATAGCCACGGCGCTCGCTTACGGCGCAGAGGGGATAGGCCTTTACAGGAGCGAATACATGTTTATAAACTCCGAGACACTTCCCGGAGAAGAGGAACAGTACGCGCAGTATAAAACCGTTTGCGAGAAAATGCTTCCGTATCCGGTGACAATCAGAACCATTGATCTGGGGGCAGATAAGCTCTCGGATGCCGTCAAGCTGCCCCCTGAGCAGAATCCTATGATGGGCCTCAGGTCCATACGCCTGTGTTTTAAGATACCGGAGATATTCAAAACCCAGATAAGAGCGCTGCTTCGCGCATCCGCTGCCGGTAATCTGAAGATAATGATCCCCATGATAACGAATGTTTCCGAGATTAAAAAAGTGAAGATGATAATCAGCGAGGCCAAGAGAGAGCTGGAAAAGGAAGGCGCTCCTTTTAATGCCCGCGTCGAGGTCGGCGCCATGATAGAGGTGCCGGCGGCGGCCGTGGCGGCCGATCTGATAGCGGAGGAAGCCGATTTTCTCAGCATCGGGACAAATGATCTCATCCAGTACACTTTCGCGGCCGACAGGATGAATGAGAATGTGGATTATGTGTATGAACAGGGAAATCCTTCGCTCATGAGGCTGATAAAATTCGTGATAGACTCCGCGCACCAAAAGCAAAAATCCGTCGCACTGTGCGGCGAGATGGCCTCCGATCCCGCCTTTACAAAAATACTCATGGGGCTCGGGCTCGACACGTTCAGCATGTCGGCTATAGCCATACCGAAAATCAAGAAAATCATAAGAACGACTTCCGCGAGGGAAGCGAAGGACTTCGCCGACAAATTCATCGCGGGCTCCTGTTCGCAATAGTTTTTATGAGGGATACCGAAAAAGTAAAATTAATAGCGGACAAATTCGCGCTCATCCGCGGAGAACTCTCTAAGGTCATTGTCGGCCAGGAAAGTGTTATAAAACAGCTCCTGACGGCTCTTTTCGCCCGCGGGCATTCCCTGATTGTAGGCGTGCCGGGGCTGGCCAAGACCATGATGGTGTCCTCTCTGGCCCAGGCGCTGGACCTCAAATTTTCCAGGATACAGTTTACGCCCGACCTGATGCCTTCCGATATAGCGGGCACCGACGTGATAGAGGAGAACGTGAGTTCAGGGAGAAAGAATTTCAGGTTTATAAAAGGCCCGGTTTTCGCCAACATCATTCTTGCCGACGAGATCAACCGCACGCCGCCGAAAACGCAGGCGGCTCTTCTTGAGGCGATGCAGGAGCATCAGATAACGGCCGCGGGTAAAACCTATAAGCTGGACGAGCCGTTTTTTGTCATAGGCACACAGAATCCCATTGAACAGGAGGGCACATATCCTCTTCCCGAGGCGCAGCTCGACAGATTTTTTACGCAGATAAACATATATTACCCGACGGAAATTGAAGAGAGGGAAATAGTCCTGCGCACGACATCTCCGGAAAACGCAAAACTGAAGACAGTTATATCGGGAGATGAGATCAGGGATATCCAGGAATTCGTCAGAAAAATACCCGTTCCTTCAAGCGCGCTCGAATACGCGGTCAATCTGGTGAAAATGAGCCGGCATCCGGACGGAGACCCTGAAATCATCAAATGGCTTTCCTGGGGAGCGGGGCCCAGGGCATCCCAGTCCCTTGTGCTTGCGGGAAAGATCAACGCCGCGCTGGACGGGCGTTTTTCTGTGGAAGCGGGCGATGTAAAGGCCGTGGCGTATCCTGTTTTGCGGCACCGCCTCATCGTCAATTTCAGCGCCGAGGCCGAAGGCATCAGCACGGATGATATAATTAAAAATATGCTTGAGAGGGCGCCGGAGAAATGACCGGCCCTGCCAGGCGGTCTTTGTCGGCCCGGAAGGCCGCCGGAGTTATCATGGCGGCCGCCGGCGTATGGCTTTTTCTCAATATCGCGGCCTTTGTTGATGTGACGCTGCGCGCGCGAAGCGCTTATCTTGAGGGGATGAAGTATTTGAAATGGCATGAGCGCCCGGCCGTTAAAAAAGAGGCCCTTGATCTGTGGCTTGAAAAGTCAAAATCAAAAATCAGTTCATCCGAAGACAGAGAGCTCCTGGAAGAATCCCTGCGGATGCAGTACAAAATCAAAATGGAAGATAACGACGCGAAGAATGCATATTACTGGTTTCAGACCGTCATAGAATCTTTTCAGCCGCCGCGCTCGGTTTATGTTAAAAAGGCGGAAGATAAAATAAAAGAAGCCGAAAAACTCTGGAAAAAAACCGGATGATATTCGCGTATCTGGCTTTAACAGTTATCTGTTTCTTCTTTGTTCTCAAAGCGGCTGATATTCTTGTCGTGAGCTCGAGCGTCATAGCCCGGCATTACGGCATCCCCCCTGTTTTTATAGGCGTGGTGCTTGTGGGTATAGGGACATCGGCTCCGGAGATCTTTGTCACCCTCATGGCGTCCCTGTCTTCTCATCCGGAGATCGTGCTCGGCAACGCTTCCGGTTCCATCGCCGCCAATACCGGAATCGCCATGGCGGTTATATTCTGGTTGTATGACAGAGGCATAAAAAAAGCTTCCGGCGGGGATAAGGTGGCGGTCAATAATATTTTTATAGCGCTCAATTTTCTGTTTCTCGGCGCCGGAGCTTTCGGCATGATATTTCTCCTTAAAAACGGCATCGGCCGTACGGCGGGGATAATAATGCTTCTTCTCATGGCCGCTTATTTTTATCTGACGGCTATGATCAACAGGAAAATTTTTTCAGTCGCCGTGCCGGATCGCGCCGCCGGAAAAACTTTCAAGGATTTTGCGCTTTCGCTGGCAGTCCTTATTGTCTGCTGTAAAGTGGCGGTGGCTTCTTCATCCCAGGTCGCCCGCCTGGCGGGTATTTCGGAATTCATAATAGGACTTACCATCATAGCCGTGGGCACCTCGCTGCCTGAAATCATCACATCTCTGACGGCCACGAAGAAAGGCGAATGGGGCCTTGCTGTGGGTGATCTCGTAGGCTCGCAGGCTCTGAATCTTTATTTTCTCATAGGTTTGTCGGCCATTGTCAGGCCTGTCAAGATGGGCAGTTCTGTGTTTTTTTTCGGCTGGCTCTCCATTTTCCTGGGCGAAATATGTTTTTTTCTATGGGATAAGAAAATCCCGTCACGCGTAAAATCTCTTGTTCTTTTCGCGACATACTGCGCTTACCTGTTTGCTAATGTCCGCTGTGGCTGAGCGCTAAAGTTTCTTTATATCAAGGGCCGGTATGACGAGAGGCTCCTTGATGATGTTGCCCGATTTCAGTTTTGTTATGTTGCTTTTGAACAGAGCCAGAGAATTGGAGATATTCCGCGTGTAAATGGCGTGAATATGGCTGTTGGCGTAATCCGGCAGCCGCGAGTTGACTTTCTCCCAGTCGTCAAAAAGATTCTCCGCCTCTATCAGCAGGAGCTCCAGCCGCCGCATCAGCTGGGGGATCTGAGCGTCCCCAACATAAAAATAATTCTCAAAAAGGACATTTGCCCCGTTGAAGTAGAAAGCATAAGAATCCATGAACATGCCGTCCACCACTCCGCCCGGCACGCTCTCGGGAAGCTTTGAGAATTTCTCAAGAAATCCGCTTATTATTTTATCCGCCGTCAGGACAAGCTGTATCGAGTATTTGTTTTTTCCCGAATATTTTGTGAAACCGCTCTGTTCCTGCATGGCAAAATCCAGGAAGCGTTTTTGTGCATCTTCATCGACAAAAAGCTCGACGGCCGGTTTTTTCTCCGGTTTATGGATAAGATTAAGGCGCAGCGCCGCGCCTATCAGAACAGCCGCGAAGACGGCGAGTATTATGAAAATACCGGCATATGGCGTTTTGAAAAACGAGTAGAATATTTTTAAAAGGGAAAACCTGAAAAGGCCGGGGCAGAGAGGGTGCCTTCTTCTGCGGTGGTCTTTTCCTGTGCGGAGGTCTCTTTCCTCGGAATTGGCGCCCGAGCGCCTTTCTTCCATGCGCCTGTCGTAGCGTTCCGCCGGCGGCACTTTGCAGACCGCGCATTCCACTTCGCGGATAAGTTCGCCTTTCGTAAGACAGAAACGGACTTTGTTAAACAGCATCCATCAACCTCCCTCGCTGAAAGAATACCAAGATAAGAAGGGAATTGTCAATTTATAAGGTTGCTTGGCTACAAGTTACTTCCTTTTGTTGAAGGCGTAGCAACTTTTACTGCCGGGGTTATTCATTTTGGCGAATTTTTTCATCTGTGTGGCGGTATCCACTATATTGCCGTAGTGTACGGGATTTGTGTAATCATCCTGGATCACAGCGCCTATAGACAGTGTCATCACCGGAAACTTCTGTTCCGTTCCCAGCCTGTCTTTGGATAGGATATAACCTCTTTCCAGATCTTCTTCATTGTAAAGTTCGGTAATCCGGCTGTCAAAATCTCTGATAATGGCCATGCAGGATTTCTCGGCGTTTTCAAGGCCGAGCTTCAGCAGTTCAACAATATTAGGATCGTCATCTACAATGATAATCTTTTTTTTCTTGATCGGTTTATTCAGTATGCTGTTTGTCAATCCCATCAGTTCAACCGGGTCAAAAGGCTTCGGCAGAAAGTGGTCGCATCCCGCCCTTTTGGCATTTTCATAATCCTCTTTCTGCGTTGCCGCTGTCAGGAATACAACCGGAATTTCCGCTGTTCCGGGATTATTTTTGATGTTTTTGCAGGCCGCGAAGCCATCCATACCGGGCATCCGGGCATCCATGAATATGAGATCCGGCGTTTCCTTCGCGGCTTTTTCCATGCCTTCTTTTCCGTCAGAAGCGGTGATTACATAATAACCGCAGGCTTCAAGATTTAACCTTATGAGTTCAACTATATTTTCATCATCGTCAACAACCAGGATTTTTTTGCTCATAGCGCAGTCCTCACCGGTATGGTAAAACTGAATATGCTCCCGCTCGCCTGTTCCGATTCGGCCCATAGTTCGCCTTTATGCATCTGGACGATTCCGCTTGCTATCGCTAATCCAAGCCCGCTTCCCCTGCTTTTTTTTGAAATGTCGTCGTCACAGCGGTAAAATTTATCAAATATTTTTTTTATATCCTCTTTTTTTACGCCCGGGCCGTAGTCCCGGACGCTGATTTTAATTTTGTCATTTTCTTTTTCGGCGGTCAAAGATATTTTTTCCCCGGGAGGGGTATACCTCGCGGCATTCGCCAGCAGGTTTAGAAAGACCTGTTCTATTCTATCTCTGTCGCCCAGCACCGTGAGAGGTGTTGATGGAATTTTTGTTTCAATACTGATATTCCGCGAAATAGCGAAATTCTCGGTTATCTCTCTGATAATATCGCGCATATCAAATTCTACCGGCTGAAATATCATCGTTCCCGACTCGATCTTCGTTATATCAAGAAAATCATTTACAAGCTTTGCCAGCCGCTTGCCTTCCGATTCAATGACCTTCAGATATTTTTCCTTCTGCTCGTCGCTGAGTTTCAGCGTCATGAGGATTTTGGCAAACCCGATTATGCTTGTCAGCGGCGTCCTTAATTCATGAGAGACAATGGAGACAAATTCTGATTTCAATTTATCCATTTCTGTCAGTCTTCTGTTGGCATCTTCCAGTTTTCCGGATTTCTCCTGCAGTGCTCTGTTAGACGCTTCATATTTTGAAACGGCTACTCTAATCATGGATTCCAGGTTTTTATTGATATCGTCAAGCTGCCCGGCCATGATGTTGAGAGAATTCTCAAGTTCACCTATTATGTCGTTTAGTCCTACACTCCTTCCGTGGGCAGGTTTTTTACAGAGAAAGAGATGATAGCTAGGGAAAAAGTCGCGCTTCTGGGAAAATCCGTGGTTGACACGTTATTTGAAAAGGAATATCCGATAGGGAAGACGATTAAAATAAACAGAATAAGTTTTAAGGTGATCGGTGTTTTGCCCACAAAGGGTTCCGGGGGCTGGAGGGATCTTGATGATCAGATAATCATCCCGCTGAATACGGCCATGTACAGGGTCTTCGGTAATAAATATGTCGAGGGAATCGAAGTCAAAGTAAAAGATGAGAATGATATGGGCCTCGTACAGTCTGAAATACAGCGGCTTGTAGCGAAACGCCAGGACCTGCCCGATGATAAGAAGGAGCTGATAGAGGTGAGGAATTCCGCCGAGATACAGGAGGCTGTCTCGTCAACCGCCGACACTTTCGCCTGGCTGCTGGGTTCAATAGCTTTCATCAGCCTTCTTGTGGGCGGTATAGGCATAATGAATATAATGCTTGTTTCCGTGACCGAAAGAACAAGGGAAATCGGCATACGCAAAGCCATAGGGGCAAATAACAGGGACATCCTTTCCCAATTCATAATAGAAACCGTTGTCATATGTATTCTGGGCGGTGTGCTCGGCGTGTTATTGGGAGCGGCTATAACGGTGGCTCTTTCCAGATTCGCCGGCTGGAGCACAAAGATCTCGGCCTTTTCAGTGGCGCTGTCTTTGATATTTTCCGGACTCATCGGGCTTTTCTTCGGCTTGTGGCCGGCCCGGAAAGCGGCCCGGCTCAATCCCATAGACGCGCTGAGATACGAGTAAAGACGCCAGACTTTTAAACGGCAAAATCCTGGATATCATTAGCATTTACGGAATAACCCATTGACAACCTTAATCCGATTATGCTATAAATGCTATAGCGTTTATAGCTATGGAGGCAATTATGGATTTTAAAGATATTTCAAAAATTATTGGCCAATTGCGAGAAGAAAGTGGTTTAACCCAAGAAAATCTCGCCCAGAAATTAAATGTTTCCTTCTCTACAGTAAACCGATGGGAAACCGGAAAAAGCGAACCGCATGGCAAAGCAAAAACAAAAATTCTTGAACTTATTGAAAAAGCGGACTTAGATATCAACGAGCCATCTTCAGTTATATCACCACAACGAAAAAAAATTAAATCTAAAAATGATGTTTTGAGCACAAAATCCATGGAGCAGATGCTCTGGAGCGCCGCTTGTTCTATCCGGGGAGAAAAAGACGCCCCCAAATTCAAAGATTATATTCTTCCGCTTCTATTTATTAAAAGGCTGTCTGATGTATTTGAAGATGAGATACTAAGGCTTACAGAAAAATACGGGGATCAAAAACTTGCGGAATCTTTGGTAGAGGGAGATCGCACACTCGTCAGATTTTATATACCCCCGGCAGCGCGTTGGCAGGTACTTAGCGGACGGAACCAATTTAATTGGCCGAAAGATAAAAAACCCAAAACACTCGGCGAGCAGCTTACTCTCACAATGCGGGCTATTGTAAAAACAAATTCCAGATTGAGTGGTGTTATTGATATAGTGGATTATAACGAGACCAGAAACAACGAACGCGAAATAAGTGATTCCGCGCTTTCCGGCATCATAGAAATTTTCTCTGACCCAAAATACCGATTAGGCTTAAATGATGTTGAACCTGATTTTCTCGGGCGGGCATATGAATATTTGCTTCGTAAATTTGCCGAAGGACAGGGGCAAAGCGCTGGTGAATTTTTTACGCCAACTGAAGTCGGCTGGCTGATGGCAAATATTATCAGACCTGAACAGGGAGAAGAAGCCTATGATTATTGTTGCGGGTCAGCGGGGCTTCTCATAAAATGTCAGCTTGCCTTGAAAGAACGGGATACAAAAATTAACCGCCCGCTTCAGCTTTATGGACAGGAATTTACCGGATCCACTTATGCCATAGCGCAAATGAATATGGTAATACACGATATGGAGGGAGAAATAGTCCGAGGCAACACAATGACGAATCCTAAATTCAGGGATTCAAATTCCAGCCTGAAAAAATTTGACATAGTTGTTGCTAATCCGATGTGGAACCAGCCCTTTGACCAGTCTGTTTATGAAAATGACCCGTTCGACCGCTTTGAATCACAAGGCGGGATAACTGCCGGTAAAGCCGATTGGGCCTGGCTTCAACACACTTCCGCTTCTTTAAATATGCATGGCAGAGCCGCCATCGTTTTAGATACCGGCGCAGTAACCAGAGGCAGCGGTAGTAAAAATGAAGATAAAGAAAAGACTATAAGAAAATGGTTTGTTGATAGGGATTTTGTCGAAGGAGTAATTCTTCTTCCGGATAATCTTTTTTATAATACTTCGGCCGCTGGAATTATTGTATTTTTAAACAAGAATAAACCCGCAATCCGGAAAAATAAAATCATTTTGATAAACGCCAGTAATGAATGTAAAAAAGGCCGGCCCAAAAACTACATTCCAGACGAAAGTATAAAAAAAATATCACAGGCATTTATCAAAGGCGCAGATATTGACAAGTTTGTTCGTGTTATCACAACAATGGAGGCTAAAAAAAATGATTATAATTTATCTCCTTCAAGATACATTGATGTTTCCGATAAAGTCGCCTATCGCCCTATTCCTGAATTATTAAATGAGTTGAAGGGTTTGGAAAAAGACTCAAAAAAGATAGATGCCGAGCTGGATACTATCTTTAAAAAACTATCCAAACAGATAGCGGGAGGAACAACATAAGATGAAAGAAAATTCAGAAATTGTGTTGTATACCAGTCCCGATGGACAAATAAAAGTTGAGGTGCGTTTACAGGATGAAACCGTATGGCTGACACAATCAGCATTGGCGGAATTATATCAAACAACTCCTCAAAATATTACATTACATTTGAAAGCCATATACGCTGAAGGAGAACTTGATAAAATAGCAACTTGTAAGGAATACTTACAAGTTCAAAAAGAGGGAGCGCGGCAAATATCACGGAAGCGAAAGTTTTATAATCTCCCGGCTATCCTAGCTGTGGGTTATCGTGTTCATTCTCCTCGCGGAACCCAATTCCGAAAATGGGCTACGGCATGCCTGAATGAATTTCTTGTTAAGGGATTCTTAATGGATGATGAACGTTTAAAAGCGGGAGTAAATATAGGTTCTGATTATTTTGATGAAATACTGGAACGTATCAGGGATATCCGTTCCAGCGAAAAACGGTTTTATCAAAAAATCCGGGATATCTATAAACTGGCTGTTGATTATGATCCTACTGCCGAGAAAACTTTGGAGTTTTTCAGTATTGTGCAAAATAAACTGCATTTTGCTATTTCAGGAAAAACCGCTGCCGAACTTATTGCCGAACGGTCGGACTCTAAAAAAAACAATATGGGCCTTACGGCCTGGAAGGGGGTAAAAGTCCGCAAAGGAGATGTGATAATTGCAAAAAACTATTTAAACGAAAGTGAAATGGACGGACTCAACCGGATTGTGACGATGTATTTGGATTATGCGGAGGATCAGGCAAAACGCCATCGGCAAATATTTATGCGTGACTGGCAAAAAAAGTTAAATGCTTTTTTAAAGTTAAATGAACGGATGATTTTACGTAACTCCGGAAAAGTAAGTAAAAAAATTGCTGATGAATTGGCAATTAAAAGATATGGAATCTATCATCAGCAGCGATTGACTGCGGAAGCGCAACGGGAAGCAATTGAGGATGATAATGAATTGAAACGTATTCAAAAGAAAATAGAAAAAAAGAGGAGGAAAAACAATGGCAAGCAAGAAAACGATTGAACAGGTGTGGGAAAAAGCTCAACCTTTTAAAAGACAAAATCCAGACGTATTCAGAAGAGATCCGAAAGGAAATAAGATCCGCTGGGGTTCTTACGGAATACAGGGGGAGTATGGTTGGGAAATAGACCATAAAAACCCGAAGGCAAAAGGCGGAAGCGATAAACCGCAAAACCTTCAGCCGCTTCATTGGGAGGAAAATAGAGAAAAATCGGATAAATATCCGTCAAAGAAATGATATTAAGGGGGTAGAAATGGCTCAATTAGGAAAAATTACTTTTACTGGAAAATCTGGCAATAAATATGATTTCATTGCTTATTCTTGGGATACTAATTTCAAAGAAGGTTATGGCGCAGTATATTTTATTACCAAAAGAACACAAAAAGCTACTGGCGGGTATAACCACGTAGAAATTTATGTTGGAGAAACCGAAGATTTATCTACAAGATTTGATAATCATCACAAAGAGGATTGTTTTAAAAAATATAACGCCAACTGTAAGTGTATTCACGGGGAACAAAACAAAGAGACAAGATTGGCTATCGAAAAAGATTTGATTGACAACTACAATCTGCCTTGTAATGACTAATAATATTATGGTTAAATGGAATAAAGAGCCTTTTGTAGAATCTATTGAACATATGCGAACAGAACGCACAAAACAAATTCAAAAAAATGCCTATTTGCAAAATGGTGCTTATCCAATAATCGATCAAGGTCAAGACAAAATTGCTGGCTGGACAAATGACGAACAGTCCGTAATTAATGAAAACCTACCATTAATAATTTTTGGAGATCATACCCGGATTTTTAAATACATAGATTTTCCATTTGCAGTTGGAGCAGATGGAACCAAACTTATTAAACCCAAAAACAAATTCAATCCGAGATATTTCTATTATTATTTATTAACATTAGACATCCCCAGTAAAGGATATAGTCGCCATTATAGAACACTTAAAGAAAAGTCAATCAATTATCTCCCTCTTCCCGAACAGAGAAAAATTGCGGCGATTCTTTTTAAGATACAGCAGGCCATCGAAACACAGGAAAAAATATTGGCCAATTTGCAGGAACTAAAAAAATCCACAATGGAATATCTTTTCACACACGGCACCAAAGGCGAAAAAACTAAACAGACAGAAATCGGACAGATTCCTGAGAGTTGGGAGGTAGAAACATTCTTAGATACCATTGATGATTTCAAAATAGACCGCGAAAAACAAATACAAGCAAATGTTTATTTATCTGAAGGAAAGTATCCAATAATTGATCAAGGTCAAAAACTTGTTTCAGGATGGACAAATAATGAAGCAGATATATTACGAAACGACTTGCCATTAATAATATTTGGTGATCATACCCGGGTCTTTAAATATGTAGATTCCCCTTTTGCTATAGGAGCTGATGGTACAAAAATAATTAAACCTCAAAGCAGATTTTACGCAAAATATTTTTACTATTATCTATTGAGGTTGGATATTCCAAGTAAAGGATATAGTCGTCATTATAAGACATTGAAGGAAAAAGAAATATTTTATCCCATTTTCTCAGAGCAAAAAGAAATCGCAAATATATTAGAAACAATCGACCGCAAAACAGCTTATCATAGTTTTAAAAAGATAATGTTGAACAATCTTTTTAATTCTATGCTTAATAAATTGATGACCGGAGAAATACGAGTTAATAATTTGGATATTAAATTAACTGATGTCTAAAAAGGAGTTACATATGAAAGAAACCCCTGATTTTAAACTTTTGGATGATATACCTTGTGGAATAGCAGACACCGACATAGATAAATTCCATCATACAATGTATGCAGAAATATTGAGAGATATATTTCTTCCAAAATCTATCCGTCCAGGAATCAGCGTTGGGCTTTTTGGAAAATGGGGACAAGGTAAAAGCACAGTTGTTTATCTCTTAAAAAAACTGTTACCCGAAAATATAAAAGTAGTTGTTTTTAATGCTTGGAAGTCTCGCGGCAAAGATAGTGTTCGACGACAACTACTGCTTAAAATTATTAAAGAGATTAATCCTGATAAATATAAAAAGATTTCAAGATTCTCAACCCCTGAATTACCAATGGAATTAAGAAGCTATGAGGAACAGGATAAATATTCTGATAATAAATTGTGGTGGTTGCTAACAACAAAAGAAAAAATAGACCCTTGGATTACCGTTGCGCTAATTACGGCATTATTACTCTTGGCAATATCAATTTATCTATTTATTAAAGGTATATCATCCAATAATCTAAATGTTCAAACTTATATACTTTGGTGTGTCGCTACTCTCTTTGGACTTATTATAAGCTGTATTACTGTTGTGTTCAGGTGGTTTAAAAACCGCAAAAAACAAATGTTATTGGCTGCTTCGCCAATATCAGATAGCCAACGATTAAAATACCCTGAACAATTTCAGTTAGTATTTGAAAATGAAGTAAAAGAATACTGTAAGCAAGGAAAAAAAATAATCATAGTTGTGGACGATATAGACAGATGCGATCCCAATACAGTAATTGAGGCATTAGCTGCTATCCGTCAGTTTTCTCCTTGCTCACAAGAGGAATCATCCGAAAATATTAATTGTCAATTCCTTATTCCTTGTGATGAAAATCAAGTTGTAACGGCATTAGAAGCAGATGGATTTAAGGAAAATAATGATAGCTCACAATACCATGACTACCATAGTGATGAACGGCTTAGGAAATTCTTTGACATAATAATACACATGGATTCGCATCAGGTAGACGAACTTGTTTTATATGCTGCTGACCTAGCAAAAACCATAAATATTGACCCAGATATTGCACGTGATATTGTTGAATTAAGCAACCCCCAAGATCCAAGAGCAGTAAAAAAGCTTTTGAATGCGTATAAAATCGCAAAAGCTAAGATCAAAAATATGCAAAAAAACAATAAATTGCCCGCAACAGAAGAAATGCCTTGTTTTGAAAGAACCTTGATTACATTGATAGCTTTACGCGAAATTACACCCAAGGACTACGAAATAATAAAAATGAATCCTATTTTAATATTGAATAGAACAATCGATAAAACTAGCGATTCAGAGATAAGCCCCCGGGGAAAATCAATCTTAAATATAGCTGGGGAAGTTAACCATTTAACTGCCGCATATTTAATTAGAGGAAGATATGAGCGTGAATTACATGGGAACAAAGAGTCATGGAAATTCTTACAAAAATTTGAAGAGAAAAATGCAACGGATTTGAAAAACGTCATATCAATAGCATCTCCTGATGAGCAAAGAAAATACCTATCATTTATGAAAAGCCAAGTAAAAAAACAGTATGGCGATATCAAACTAAGAGAACTCCTTTCTTTATTTGTCAATTATGCGGTATTAGATAGTTCAAGCGCCGATTTCATAAAGCCCTGCATTGAAAAAATTATTGAATTAGATACGGTATTGGAAAAAATCATGAAGAGATTCCAAAAATATGAAGAACTGCTAAAAGCAATATCTCCTTTACCAATTAATTTGAAAAATCGATTATTCTGGGCAGTATTCAATAACTTCAAATCAACAAATGATAGCAATGAAGAATTACGTTTTCTATTTTTTAACGCTAACGAATTTGAACCTAAATTGTTACAGACATTCAAAAGTTGGATGTTGAAATATATTGAAGATGGCCGCGCTAAAAATGAACGCGATATGTTAGGTGTTTTAATGAAAACTCTTCCAAAAGATTCTAAGAAGTTTTATGGTTTTCTTCCTGATGCTGGGCTTCTTTTTTGTAAAACGGATAAGTCGCCAAATCAGCAGTGGAATGATGATAGTGTCGATGCAGATGAATCTACCTGGCCACATTTACAAATCATTCCGACTTTTGTCGGAAATAATATAGTTGTGGCTAATAAGGCTATTCAGATTCTTTTAAGCAAAGATGGCCCATTAGCTTCCCTCACCGATTTGTCAAAACCTCCTTTGGGTTATTTACCGGCTTGGAAAACTATAGGGGCTTTATGTAAAGTGCTTAATTCAGAAGAATCCGTAACAGGATTATTTTCTTTACTTTGGGGATGGCTAAATGCGCAAAGTACTTTCAAAGGAAGATTAATTATTTTAGAAGAGATAGCGCCTATACTGTTATTGTTTCAACAAAGAGAAATAATCCAATTAGCTTCTTATATTGGGAACTCTGTTATAAACCAGGCGGAAGGAATTGATGTATTGGACTGGATTGGTGCAAAACCTAAAGATAAAAATAAACAAGAAAAGTGGATTCTGCTAACTGAGAAAATATTTAACTCTATTGTGGCACAGTTACAAACTTTGTCTTCCCTAAACGTGCACCAGCAAGAACTGCTCAAAAAGATAGCTCTACTTAAATGGCCTATAGAAATTGTGGCCGATCAAATCCTATCAACTAAAATAAAAAATATTCCAGTTACAACGCTTGAAGTCTGGATAGAATTTTTGCTGCCATTAATGAGGACAAAACGAGAAAATTCAGGTTCTATCATTAGAAAATTACTAACTGCCAGACAGAGAATTAAAGAATCACTAAAAGCAGGTAAATCTATACTCTGGGAAAATAAAATCTCTGCTGATGACGCTACAATTATAGTAGCTGTCATAGGAGATAAGATAGGAGAATTTCATACACTATCAGATGAACTCAGTAAATTAACTAATGTGCCTGGCGCAACAAAAATATTTGAAAATTTAGTGGATTTACATAGAGGTTTCACTCCTGATGAATTACATCAAAGATTTCTTATATTAAAATATGTAGCTGCAGGAATTAATAAATGTTCGCAAGATTATAAAATTAAATTTCAAGAAATTATGCGAAAGATGTTTATCACTGATAAAACACCAATAGTTTTAGAAGCAATAGATATTTTATCTGATTTAGATTCATTGGATAAAAAATTTATTCGGGAGCTTAAGCAAAAAACCGCTGAAACAAAAGATGATTCTATTAGAAAAAAGTTAGAAGAGCTTTTGAGAAAGCAAGATGCGAAATAGTTTATCAATAGAAAACACACTGTTCGAGTGTTGTTGCAGGAGTAGAGGATTAAATAGTTATGTCTGAAAATAAGGGATTAGAATACAGTTCGGTTCAAAAGCCGATGATTAAATATGCGTCGGCGATTGGCTGGGATCCTGTCAGTCAAGCAGATGCCTTATCGCTGAGAAAAGGCGAAGGCGGTCTGCTTTTTTACAGGATACTTGAAGAAAAACTTATTGAGTTAAATCCCGGTTTAATAAATAAAGACAATGTCTATGAAGTAATCGGAAAGATTGAATCTGTCAGCAATAATATTGAGGGTAATGCTGAAATTCTTTCCTGGATGAGGGGAGAAAAAAGCATATATGATTCCAAAGAAAAAAGGGAAAGAAATGTGACTGTTATTGATTTTTCAACACAGGCGCTGAAAAACAATTTGTTTCAAGTTACTGAAGAATGGCAATACGGCAATGCCAAAGAGAAAAACCGCGCGGATATAATTTTCCTGATAAACGGAATACCGGTAGCAATAGTAGAAAATAAAAGCGCTAAAAAAGAAAAAGGAATTGAAGAAGCTCTGATTCAAATCCGGGAATATCATCATGAAACTCCTGAGATGCTTACAATGCCCCAGGTGTTTGATATAACCCATCTGATAGACTTTTTCTATGGGGCTACATGGAGTCTCGGAAGAAAAAATATATTTAACTGGAAGGATGAAGAAAAAGGTAACTTCGAAGTCAAAATAAAGAAATTTTTTAACAGAGAACGTTTTCTTAAAATGCTCAAAGAATGGATTTTGTTTTACCTGAAGGATGACGAACTTCAAAAATCCATATTGAGACAACACCAGTCCAGAGCTGTAGAAAAGATTGTGGCCCGATGCGCTGATTCCGGCAAGAAAACGGGGTTGATATGGCACACCCAGGGATCGGGTAAAACCTTTACAATGATTATTGCGGCTAAACACATATTAGAGCAAAAAGATATTTTCAGCAAAGGTACTGTAATATTGATGATTGACCGGAACGAGCTTGAAGGACAATTATCCGGATGGATTGCGAGAATTCTCGGGGAATTAAAAACCTTTGACATAAAAATAGAGCCTGCGACCAGCAAAAAGAGACTCCAGGAACTTTTGAAAGCAGATTTTCGCGGTCTGATAATTTCAATGATCCATAAGTTTGATAAGATTCCGAAAGCCATTAATTCGCGTGATAATATTTTTGTATTAATGGATGAAGCCCACCGATCGGTGGGTGGTGATTTTGGTAATTATCTTCTCGGAGCTCTTCCTAATGCAACCTTAATCGGTTTTACAGGAACTCCCATAGATAAAACCGCCTACGGCAAAGGTACTTTTAAAATTTTCGGGAAGGAAGATGATAAGGGGTATCTTGATAAATATTCAATAACGGAATCAATTGAAGATGGAACAACACTTCCGCTTAAATATACATTGGCGCCCAATGAAATAAGAGTTGATTCGGAACTTCTTGAAAAAGAATTCTTAAATCTGGTTGAAGCCGAAGGCGTTAGTGATTTTGACGAACTCACGAAAATTCTTGATAATGCTGTAAATATAAAAGCATTTCTTAAATCTCCTGACAGAATTGAAAAAGTATCCAAGTTTGTCGCAAACCATTTTAAAGAAAATGTTGAACCATTAGGATATAAAGCTTTTCTTGTAGCTGTGGATAGGGAAGCTTGCGCTTTGTATAAAGAAGCCCTTGATAAAATAGTGCCTGCCGATTACTCTGTTCCCGTATATACATCCGCCCAGCATGACAGCGAACGCTATCCGCTTGTATATAAACATCAGATTTCTGATGAAAAAGAAAAACAGACGAGAAAGCTTTTTCTAAAAAACGATTTAAAGCCAAAAATATTGATTGTGACGGATAAACTGCTTACCGGATTTGATGCGCCTATTCTTTACAGCATGTATCTTGATAAACCTATGCGTGACCATGTGCTTTTACAGGCAATTGCAAGAGTGAACCGCCCTTATGAAATTAACGATACAGTCAAGAAGCCCTGCGGCCTTGTTGTTGATTTTGTCGGCATATTTGAAAAACTTGAAAAAGCGCTGGCTTTTGATTCAGATGTTGTAAGCGGCGTAATTGAAAATCTGGACATATTATTTAACCGCTTCAAGAAACTTATTAGTGAAGATGCGAAACCGCATATTGAATTATTGAAAGGGGAAATTGACGATAAAACTATTGAAAAAGCTATTGATGCCTTTTCTGATAAAAATAAACGTGAAGCTCTCTATAAATTGTACAAAGAAATTGAAACCCTTTATGAAATACTTTCCCCCTCGTCCAAACTCAGAGAATATATTGCGCCTTTCAAACGGCTGGCTATATTATACAGGATTATAAAAAACGCCTATCGGAATAAACCTGTATTCTATGATGATATTGCCAGAAAAACATCATTGCTTGTCCGGGACAATGTTTCTGTATCCGGCTTGGATAACACAATGAATATTGTTAAAATCGACCAGAATACACTAAAAGCTATAAAAGAAAATCAGTCATCGGACAACAATAAAATTATAAATCTTATCAATACCATACGAAAGACTGTAGAAGAAGAATCCGGCGATTCTCCCTATTTAATTCCTATCGGAGAACGGGCTGAAAATATAAGAGAACAATATGATGGTCGACAATGTTCTACAAAAGAAGCTCTTAAATCAATTGAGCAACTCATACAGGATATAATTATATCAAAGAAAGAACAGGCCGAAAAAGGTATGGATTCAAATACATTTACAATATTTTGGATACTTAAACATGAAAAGATAAATAATCCGGAAAGTGTCGCCTACGCCGTTAATTCTATTTTTATGCGATTTCCCAATTATAATTTTAATATTGAAGAAATGCGTCAGCTGAAAGCGGAATTATATCGCATTTTATTATCTGCCGTGGGAAAAGGCAAAATGTTTTCTATAGTTGGAAAACTTTTGAAAATCAATGAGAAAAAATAAGGCTAAAACAAAAACAGAGCTTAAAAAATTAATAAATGACTGGGCGCAGGAAATAAAAGTTACTCCGAAACAAATACGAGTTCAGCAGATGAAACATAAGTGGGCTTCCTGCTCAACTTCAGGATGGATAAGTTTTAATTTTGACTTACTCAGCAAATCAAAAAAATTTCAGGATTATGTTATCATACATGAATTACTTCATCTTCAAATTCCTAATCACGGGAAATTATTTAAAAGCATGATGAACATATTTTTTCCCGATTGGGAAAAATATGAAAGCTCTTTTTGAAAGAGCTCGCCATTAAATAGTACTACTCCGTTAAGTAACATTGCGCTAACCCGGGGCAAAAAATATCCAGTGCTGCATTGTAATCCAGCGATGGCAAACCGGGCATTGTGCTGCGGTAAGAACTTCCTGAATCCATTGCCTGATTTGAGGAAGCGTGTAATTTTTTGCCTCTTTTTTTCCCCTTCCGATTTTTTATCAATTGTAGAAAACAATATGCCATAAAAGTTAATGTCATATGATGATGTAACCCCCTCCATGAGCGCCCTTCAAAATGATCCAGCCCAAGTTCTTCCTTTAATTGCTGATATCCCTGTTCAATGGTCCATCTCCGATGGATTGTGTGAATCATCTTTTTCAACGATATGTTTTTGGGAAAGCTTGAAACATAATACTTCTGTTCTTCTCCGTCATTCTCAATGATAAGCCACCTTTCAATTCCCGGTCGCCAATAAGCTTTGCTGTTTGCTTCAAAAACTCGTATTCGAGTTGCTCTAACCGTTTTCCTTTTCTGCAACGGCAATTCAATTACTTGCCACTTCTTTGGCGTTTTTTCCAGTTTCTTTGCCCAGTCTTTTGCCTTTATTGGTCTCACACTTTTTTGATAAACTTCCGGATAAATCCGCGGTCGTCCCTTGCTCTTTTTCTTTCTGTTTAATCTTACATCTATTGGCCAGAAAGTGTGTGTGCAGGGAATCCTGCCAATAAATTTTTCTCTCATCCTGTCTAATTCCTTTAAGAAAGGTCTCAGTTCTCCGTATCCTGCATCAAAAATTGTACACTCATGCGGAACTTTATCTTTAATTTTCTTCAATGACTCAATTGCCATTTCCCACTTCTTTTTGTGTCCCGATCTCCTTTTCGGCACTCCTGCTTTCTTCATCCGCTTAATATCATTTGTCCACTGAGTCTGTTGCATAAACCCCCACCGACAGGGAAAATATGATATAATTCAGCAATAACGATTAAAGATGGAGGGAAAAATGGGATACAATTTCAAAGAA
>PHAM01000010.1 GCA_002841685.1 Elusimicrobia bacterium HGW-Elusimicrobia-2
GTCAGAGTTTATATAATTTCCTCGTGAAAGAACGAAGCATATTTAATCTTTGGATGAAATCTCTTCAAAATAGGTTCGAGCTTTTAGCAGTATGCCCCAATAATTCAAGAAGTTCGATGAGAATACGCGTACATCGCCGTCACAAAAAAAGCTTGGTCATATGAAAAATATGTTTTAGCTTTTTGAGTAGAAACAGCACTCATTTTTTCCGGCCAGGTTAATCATTCTTAAATCAAGAATGGAATAATCCTGCACAGTTTCTATGAATGATCTTCAGGTTTTATGTTTTTTTGTTGTTTTCGCTGTCTTTTTTCGTCGTTCTTTTTTTTCTTTAACTGTTCTTTAAGACATTTTTGATATCCGTAATTAGGTTTCAATTTTGTTATGAAATCTTTTTAACGTGAACTGCCTTTAAGCCTCTCTCGCCGTCTTCAGAATCGAATTCCACTTTGTCTCCATCCTGCAGTGTGCCGGATTCGATGTCATTTTTGTGGACAAAGAGATCCTTGCTCTTGTCGTCCGGTTCGATAAAACCGAAATTCTTTCTTTCATTGTAAAATTTAACTGTACCTTTCATAATCATAGCCTCCTAAATTGGCTCTACATTGAAAAAAACTACAAAACGCTTTTTTCATCAATTGGAACTATGATACAATATTTACAGCTTATGTCAACTGCGGCGGTGAAGATTTTTTTGGATTCGAGTCAGCTTCAAATCCCTTAATGTGTTTTGCCGGAGGTGGGATTTGAACCCACACAAGCTAGTGCTCACTGCGCCCTGAACGCAGCGCGTCTGCCAGTTCCGCCACTCCGGCTGTATTTGCTATAATAATCTAATATGGAAGCGAAGTCAATAAAGATAAGAAATCGAAAGGCGCATTTCAATTACCAGATCCTTGACAAATACGAGGCCGGAATAGAGCTGAAAGGCTGTGAGGTTAAATCCGTGCGCATGGGAAATGTAAGCCTTGAGGGCGCGTATGTGAAACTTCTAGACGCAGAAGCCTTTATGGTGGGCATGCACATAAATCCGTATGAGTATTCGGGACTGGACAGGCCGGATCCCGACAGGGAGAGGCGTTTACTGCTGCATAAAAGAGAGATTAAAAAAATAGGGGATAAACAATCTCTTCAAAACTTGACAGTTGTTCCTCTTAGTTTGTATTTTAAACGTGGACTGGTTAAGTTAGAGATAGCGCTTGCCAAAGGCAAAAAACTTTATGACAAGCGGGATGCCCTGAAGAAAAAGACGATTCTGAAGGAAATAGGGGGTGAAAGGTCTCGACGGTGACAGTGTCCTTTTCAGGCAGCAGGCTGCGGATGGTCGTTGGCCGCATATAAATTCGACCGCTTTAAACTGCCAACAACATGGCAATGGCAACCTGCTAAAGGTTACCCGGTGTCCCCGGCATGTTCGCCGGCCGGGATGACGCCGACATCAGGTGAACTGGCGCGGAAGGGCGTTTCCCTCTTTCGCGTGAGAAAACAGGGAACTACCCTTGCCGTATTTCGTCTGCGGAAGACGGCTCCGGGGGAAATTTAAAACGCAGAATAAGCCTGTAGATACCCGGAAGGTGCTTTATCGGACGCGGGTTCGACTCCCGCCACCTCCAGTAGTTTTAAAGTAAAGGTGGAGCAAGCCAACTGCTTGGCTTGCGGCGGGATTCGAAGACCGCAGCGATGCGCGAGTTTTCCTGAGCGAAGTCGAAGGGAAGGCGAGCGCCGCGAGGTGCGGGCCGCGAAAAATTTCCGTCAGGAAATTTATTTGTGGCCGACTCCCGCCACCTCCAGTAGTTTTAAAGTAAAGGTGGAGCAAGCCAACTGCTTGGCTTGCCGTGTTTTGGTTTTTGAAAGCGCGGATGCGCGCGAAGCGAAGATTAGGAGGATACACAGATGCCTGTATTTGTCAGCGATGCTAAACTCGGAGCGGAAAAACAAAAAGTTGTGGAAACGGCCCTTAAAATCCTGGCGGAACTCATAAAAGCGGACGGCTGTTCCTTTATGATGAAGCACGATGACACAGATGAGATCGAAATAGTCTCATCGGGAGAAGAGAGCGCTGAGGTTGCCGGTAAGAAACTGGGAATCCGCGTCAAGGTCGGCGAAAGGATAGCGGGGAGATCCGCCGCCGAAAAGAAGCCCTTCCTGATCGTCGGGGATATTTCTCACAACAAAAATTTCACCCATTTGAAAAAATATGAGGAAATATCATCCGGTTTGAGCGTGCCGGCAGTCAAAAACGGTAAAGTCGTAGGAGTGATCAACGCAAAAAAATCCACGTCAAAAGATATCCTGACGCAGGATAATCTGGACACCGCCAAAATCATAGCCGATATCATCGCCGCGGAATTTTAAGCCAGCAATAATGAGATTGCGCTTCTTACCGGCATTTCTGGCTTTTTTTCTTCCGGCGCATTTATTGGCGGCTCAACAGGGCGCGGATATACAGACAAAGATCGCCATAGAAAAAAATCTGGAAGAGCGTCTTCACAGGATATTAATCGAAATAATCGGTACAGATAAACTGATCATTGTCATAGATGTTCAGCTTGTCGGCAGCGGCGATGGTAACGATGAAGAAGACGAGGTCGTGCTGCCGGGCGTGCCGCTCCAGGAAAAACTCGGCCTGGGCATCGCCGGCCTGCAGCTGGGCGATACGGCGAAAAAAATAAAAAAACTTTCAGCGCAGATCATAGTGGACAACAATCTTCCGGAAAGCATGGTCAAGGTCATCAAAGAGGTGTCGTCCGGCGTGCTCGGCATGGATGCGGAGAGGGGCGATATCCTCTCTATAGAGAGGATCAATTTCAGAAAAAACCCGTTCAGCTGGTCCGATATTATATATCCTCCGCATTTATGGGGTCTTTTGTTCACGGCGTTCCTGGGCGCGGGACTGGCCGCTTTTTTCATTTTTGTCACGAAGACTTTTCCGGGTTCTGCTGAGGCGGTATCGCAGGCTGTGAGGGATTCGGGCGAGAAAAATGCCGGGCCCGCCGGCGGTTTTTCTTCCGCAGTGACGGCTTCGGCGTCGCTTTCTCCTGATTCCCGCGGTCGCGGTATATCCTCGGAAGAAAAAGGGCATTTTTCTTTTCTGACACCGGATATCGCGGATAAACTTATATTTCTGCTCAAAAAGGAAAAACCGGAAAATATCGCTCTTGTTTTGAATTACGCTCCCGGCTTATCAGGCGCCATCCTTTCCGGTCTGGACAGGAAACTCGCCGGCGAGGCCCTTGCCCGCCTGACTGATACGCGGTCTCTTCCGGGTGAAGAAGTTTCCAGGTGGGAGAACGAACTGAGGCAGAAACTCGATTTTTTTGTCGGCGGCAAAGAAATTGTCTCAGATATATTGGAGAATCTTTCCGATGAGGAGATGGATGAATATATCGCGTTTATAGGGGAGAAAGACCGCGCTTTCTCCGAAGAGCTCAGGAAATCCGTTTTCAGGCCGTCGCATCTTGCGGAAATGCGCGCTGAAAACCTGCTACTCGTCTACCAGCATTTTAATCCTGTTTCATTTGCCGATGTGCTGAGGATTCTTCCTGAAGATATCAGGAAGAAGGCGCTCGGTAAATTCCCTGAAGGCATATCATCGCGGCTGAACGAGGAAATAGAGCTCGGCGCCGGTTCGGGGAAGGAAAAACTGCTCGCGGAGAAGAAGGCTCTTTCGCGCCTGGTGTCGCGCCTCAGAAGAGACGGCCTGCTGAAAACGGATTCAACGGAGGCTTAAATTTTATGGATCTAATGACGATTCTGGGCCTTGCTATCGGCGGCGGCGCGATATACATTGTCATGCTCCACGGGGATGTTGTCTATCTGCTGTTCAATCTGGACGCCGCCATTCTTGTTTTCGGCGGGACACTGGGCTCCACCATGATAGCTTTCCCTTTTAAAACCATTGTTCAGCTTCCGCGTGCCGTTAAGCTTATTTTTTTTCCGCCGCCGAAAATTAACATAGGCGGACTTATAAAGGATATGGCTCTTCTTTCGGCCGAGGCGAAAAAATCGGGGATTATGACGCTCTCGGACGGGAAGCTGAGGACGAAAGATCATTTTCTTTCGGAAAACATAAAAAAAATTGCGAACGGTGTGGAAAAAGACATTATTGTCGAGAACATGCGGCAGGAAATCTTTTCCGTGGCCCAGAGGCATGAAAGGGCCTCGGGCGTTCTTCAGGCGATGGCCACTTTTTCTCCGATTTTCGGGTTGCTGGGTACGCTGATCGGCGTGATCCAGGTGCTAAAAAACCTGCAGGATCCCCAGAGCATGGGCGCCTCAATGGCCATCGCTGTGACGACGACTTTTTACGGTATTTTCGGCGCGAATTTTCTTTTTTTGCCGGCATCGCTGAAGCTGGGGGAATATTCGAGAGAGGAAATACTCGCTAAGGAACTTATAGCCGAAGGGCTGGAATCTGTTCTCAACGGCGAGGTGCCGTCCATAACCACGCGCCGTCTTGACGCCTTCCTGTCAAAGCAGATCCGCGCGAAACAGCAATGATGGACATGGGGTCAATGGGGACGGTTCCTATTGCTACAATAGTAACCGTCCCCATCCTCATTGATAAGGCATGATATTCCGTCCGATCAAACAAGCCGTGAAGGAACCTATCTGGCTGACTGTTTTCTGCGATATGACAACCAACCTGATGCTTTTTTTTCTGCTGCTGTACGGTTTCACAAGACTTTCCAAGAGCCGTCAGCAGGAAATGTATGCCGCGCTGAGCTCGGCGGGGAACAGGGAAAAAATCCTTCAGCGCAAGGCCGACGGCGTGCTGAAAAAATTCGCGGAAGACGAAACAAGCTCTAATCTTAAACAAATGATGAGCAGGGGGGATCTGAACAAATACTCAAATCTTGAAACTTCCGAAAGCCAGATAAGGCTTGTTCTGAACACTCCCGTGCTTTTTGACTCGGGCCGCGCGGAATTGAAGCCCGAAACAAAAGCGTTGTTAAAGGGCATAGCAAGGACATTGTCAATGACATCTTACAAAATAGTGGTGGAGGGGCACACCGACAATGTGCCGATAAAAAGTCAGGAGTTCAGGTCAAACTGGGAACTTTCTGCGCGCAGAGCGGTGAATGTTATAAATTATTTTGTCAGCCGCGGCCTGCCGGCTGAGAGGTGCATAGCCGCGGGGTACGGCGAATATTTCCCGCGCTATTCCAATGATGATTTTGCGCAGAGGCAGAAAAACCGCAGGATAGAAATCGTGCTCCTCAAGGAGGATATAGAGTGAGCCGTTTCGTCACCGGCCGTCGGCATGGCGACAGAATGATCGGTGAAAAGAAAAAATTCGATCCGTCATCGTGGAAAACGCCTTACGGCACGATGATGCTGCTGTGCATGATTTTTTTTATGATTCTTTATACCATATCGTTAAAGTCGGGCGTTGAATACGAGGGGGTTATAGCGAAGCTGCAGTCCGGTGTTTCGCGTGAAAAGCACTCCGCCGGGGATGTTGAGACGGCCGAGAAAATGGAGGAAATATTCGGTTCCGAAAAAGGCGTCATTCAGATGGACGCGAGGAAAATAAAGATAATGCTGGACAGCCCCGTGCTTTTTGACTCGGGTTCCGCCGAACTTAAAGAAAGCAGTCGCGATGTCCTCTTTAAAGTTGCGCAGGTGCTCAGGGAAACGCGCAACAAGGTGAATGTCGCCGGCCACACGGACGACATTCCTTTCTGGGCTCTCCCCGGCGGTAATTTTGAGCTCTCAACTCTGCGTGCATTTAATGTGATCAGGTATTTTATAGATGTTGAGAAAATACCGCCGGCACGATTTTCCGCCTATGGTTTCGGCGAACACAGTCCTGTCGCGCCGAACACCGACAGCGCCGGCCGCAGCCGCAACAGGCGCATAGAGATCAGCATCCTGCGTGAAACGGCCCGAAGAGAAGGCGCGAAAACCTGATATGAGGATTTTCTTTATTTCCGCCGCCGTGTTTTTGGCCTCCGTTTCCTTATGCCCAGGGGCTGATGATATAGGCGCGCTGTATAATTCCGCCGTGAAAAATTTCAGCGCGGGCAAATACAGCGACGCGATCAGGTGCTGGCAGAGGATACTTGAGATAGATCCCGAACAGGTGCCCCCGCATAAAATGATAGAATTCACGAGAGGCAAGATAAAGCAGGAGCTCGCGCCGCGGGTGCAGGCCTTTGAAAAAAATATGCAGGCCGGAAAATGGTTCATCGCCCATGACGCCGCGTGCAGGGTGCTGGATATCGACCCGGCATATCCGGGCCTCGCCGAAAAAAAAGACAAACTCGGTGAAATAGCCGGTATCGTCGAAGATTGTTCGGGCTCCGGCAAGGTGCCGGTCATGCTGAGAAAAAGCGTCAACGCTTATTTTGATAAAAATCCCGCGCTTATGTTTGACGCGGCCATATATGCCGAACAGTTAAATAAGGATATTGCCCTCGGCAAGAAAATTTCCGCACTGCTATTTTACATGGAAAAAAAATACCCCGAGGCAAGATCCCGCGTTAAGCTGATAGCGGGCATGGATCTGATGAAACAGATGCTCCAGAGCTCGCTTGATTCTATTTACAAAGCCGATTACACCGGCGCGATCATGTTTTGTGACAGGATTCTCGCGCTTGATGAAAACAGCACTCTCGCCCTTATGAGAAAAGGTTCGGCGTATTACGCGCTCAACAATTTTAATGAGGCGCGTAAAAACTGGCAGCTGGCGCTTAAAACAGATCCTAAAAATAAAGATGTGAAAAAATTTCTGAATCTGCTGGATAGAAAAAAGAAAAAAAACGGCGGAAAAAAATAGAGGAGGTTTTAATGAGCGAATTCAAGATCATTACCTGCATAGTTGAGAGGGGGAAGGCCGATAAGATCGTAGAAAAAATATCCTCGTCAACGGGTTACGGCGTGACGAGTTATTACGCCCGCGGCACGGGCGTGCGGGAAAAGATTGGTTTCATCGGCCGTCTGATAGAGCCGGAGAAGGAAGTTTTTACGACGGTTGTGCCCGCTGAAAAAGCGGATGAAGTGTTCGATAAGATCGTGGAGCTGGCGCATCTGAAGGAACCCGGCAAGGGTTTCGCCTTCATCCAGGATGTTGATCGGGCGGTGGGGTTTTACCAAAGGGACTGACTTGTGAAGACGCTTTTTTTTATAATCGTCGCCGGGGCCGCGCTGTATCTGTCTAAAAGTGTGAGCGTTAAACCCTATGTGCCGGAATCGGCGAAGAAGCTCGGCGCGTCACTGGGAGAATTCAAAGAAAAATATTCGGGGCTCTCTCCCGAACAGCAGAAGACCTTGAATGATCTTTCCTCCAGCCGTGACAGCGGGATTTCTTCGGAAGAACGCCAGCTCATGGCCGAGATCCATAAGACCATGCAGGCGGAGAGCAAAGCGCCGGTTATAGAAAAGTTCAATAAGATGTTTTCTCCCGAGGGCGAGGAAAGGGAAATAGTGCAAAAGAAGACGCTATCGGAGTACGCTTATGTGTTTCAGCTCCGGCTTCTGAAGATACATAGGGGGCTGCGACATTATTATTACTGGGCTTCGGCATTTATATTTCTTTTCTCCCTCGCGTTCGCGAAAAACCTGTATTATTACAGGGCCGTTAAATTTTTTTCCGCAGGGGGTTTTACGGTCTCGCGATACGTTATGTTCCTTTTGTCGGCGGCGGCGATCATTTTTTATTTGAGCCTGAAAAGGAATATATGGCAGGAGTGCGGCGGCGATATATTCCCTCCGGTGGCGGTTCTTTTGGCGGCATCATCGGCGGCGCTGAAATTATATGACGCTAATTTTCCGGTTTACAGCAGGCTCATGGGGAGTTTTCTTCTGCCCGGCCTGTCATTTCTGCTGATTGCCTCCGGATGATGAATATAGTACTTTAGGATGGATTTATGAATGTGAAAAAAATATTTCTCGTGATGTCGCCGGCGATTTTGTTTTTGATTGCCGGAGCGGCCTCTTCTTTAGTGGCGCAAGCGCCGGCGGAGATACAGCTTGCCGTGGCTGCGCCCGATCCGGCCAAGGCGGGAGACGAGCTGACTTTCCAGATAATAATACTGAATAAGGAAACGGCCGCCTGGGCGAAAACTGATATCAACTGCGTTATAGAGCTTTTTGATTCGTCGGGAAAATATATAGGCAAAACACAGGGCTTTAAACTGCCTTCCGATGTGCCGCCGGGGGGCTCCTCTCTTATACTCGCGTCTCATCAGATACCTTTTTCCTATTCCGGTCGCTATCAGTTCAGGGTGATGCTCTATAAAAAAGGCCAGAATATACTCACGAGCGCTTTTTATGATTTCAGCGTCAAAGCGGCGGCCGTGGAGGAAAAAAAAGACAAGCCGTTATTCCTCAACGGGAATATGTCATTTCTCTGCAAGAACAGCCAGCGCGCGGATTATCAGGGCTCTGTTTCCGCCAATATCCTCGGTAAATTATATGACAGTACGCTGGTTTTTAATTCAAACGCTTATTCCTCGGAAGATGACAGATTCGACATTGATTCCATTTATCTGTCTCTTTTTGCCAGGAAATATAAAGTGTCAGCCGGCGATGTGATGCCTGAATTTTCTCCGCTGTCGCTTTATTCTCTCGCCGGGCGCGGTCTTGTTCTGGATTATATGACCCGTTCCGCCGATTTTTCCGGCGTTTATATAAGAACGCAGGAGGCGGCGGAGGGAGACGCCACCTCCAACGGCGTTTATGCCAGATACACGGGCGGCCTCAACGCGTCTGTGAAACTACCGGCAGGTTTCGGTTTAAAATTATCGGGTGTTCAGACATACGATTCTGAAAGTTCCATCAGCGATCCCGGTCCCGCGAATTCCGCAATAGCGAACGAAGTTTTGAGTTCCGAGATGCGCTGGGCCTGCGGGTTTATGGATGTGAAAGGAGAGTTCGCCTCCAGCTCGCGCAGGGAAAAAGAGTATATCGCCGTCAGTGACTCATACGACAGCGGGGTTTCAACAACCGGCGCGGCCTACAGGTTTGAAACGCGGTTTTTTACAAGAAAGTTTAATCTGAAAGGGAAATACCAGAAAGCGGAAGCGGATTTTTTAAGCCTCTCAAGTCCAGGTCTTTATCCCGACAGAGAGAGCTCCGAGGTGTCCGGGGGGTATTCTCCTTTTCAATTCCTGAGGGTTTCCGGCGGTGTTCAATCATCTGAAGATAACCTGGAGAATGACGCGGACAGAGACACGACAAAGCAGACCGTGTCAAATTACGGTTTCCAGCTCAATGTGAAAAATCTTCCGGGCATCAGTGTTTCATCCACGCTGAACAAAGTGGAGGGCAGTTCCGTCACCGTGCTGAGCAATGAGACGAAAGGGCTGAATATGGGCCTGAGCTACCGGCTCGGTGGCCAGATGATCTCAGCGGGAATTTCCGAGTCGGCTTTCAGGAATCACGCCTCAACGGCCACCGGCCATGATCTTGACACCGGTGTTTTCTCTTTCGCTTATTCCGGAGCCATTGGTTCTTTTTTGTCTTTTGACGCCGGCTACGCAAGTAATGAAACAAAGAATCTTTACGACCTGTCAATTGATGAGACGACCTCTCTTTCGCTTGGCGCCAATGTCAAGTTCACAAAAACGCTGAATCTGTTTTTATACGGTTCAAAAACTTCAAGGGAGAAGCTCGCGGACAATGTGAAAACAGACACGCAGAATTACTCGGCGGAAATCACCTATAGCGCCCGCAAAAATCTTTCCGTCACAACCGGTGTCAGCGTTGAGAAAAACGACGAAACAACTGACGCCGAGGATTACAGTTCCACGGGTTATCTCTTCCGCCTTCACTACAGCTTCTAAGTGTAATGGGGAAGGTTCCTAATTGTGGCAATAGGAACCGTCCCCATTGACGCATTTCCGGAGCCGGACAGTTTGGTGACATAAATCACGTAGACAGCCCTGCGAAAAAAAACTATGATATAGCATGAAAACTAAAAAAGTGCTGATTGTGGACGATGACCCCGGTATCAGAACCATGAACGGTTTTACGCTCATGCGCGAAGGTTTTGATGTTGCTTATGAATCGGAGGGCCCGTCGGCGCTGGCGAGGCTTTATCAGGAGGATTTTGACCTGGTGCTGCTGGATCTGCGGCTTCCGTATTTGAGCGGAGATCATATCATGAAACTGCTGAAGGACAAGGATAGGATCCCGGCAAAAGTCCTGATTATATCGGGGCTCCCGGGAGAAGTGATAGCGTCAACCGCCGAGCGTTACGGCGCCGCGGGCTATCTGGAAAAACCTTATACGCCGCAGGAACTTGTAAAAAAAGTCGCGGAACTTTTTAGCGGTTCAGGCGAGTTGGCCGCAGAGTAAAATTAAGATTTAGCGCGGTTTTTGCGTGCTGCCGGATTTTGTGACTAAAAGCACGTTGACAAAACCTTGCGGTCATTGTAGAATTTAGCAGTATTTGAGAGAAAGTAATTTGTTTGCTTGTTTGCAAAAAGGTGAAAAGAATTGGAACCGTCCCTATTGAAAACGGGAGGAGGTGCAGTCAATGGCAATACAGTTAGTAAAAGCGGAGTTTAAGGCGGAAACAGACGGGAGTGTAAAAGTTGAATTAAAACTGTCGGGCGCAAAACCCGGAATGGTTTGTGAACCTGATAACCCTGAAGCGCCGCAATCGATTCAGGTTCGCGTAACAGTTGTTCAGCCGAATAACGGCGGTTTTGATTCAGGCGTCTTATATCTAACCTCGCCGGGGAAGATAGAGTTTTGATGTTATGTGAGTATGGGAGTTAAATGAAAAAAAACATTTTATCAGCGTTGTTGTTTTTTCTGCTGGCGATAAATTCATCTCAGGCAGCGTTGGTTTATGTTGGGTCCACTACATTTAACGGTTCTGCAAACGGTTTCGATATGGGCCGCGGTATTGTTTACCGCAACCAGAGCAGCGAACTTTTTGTTACAGGGGCTTCTTCTACTACAGGCGAAGGCAGAAATATATGGCTCGGCAGGTTTGATGCGCCCGCATCCGATACGCCGCCTACCCTTCTTGACAGTATTTCAATAACAGGTAATCCCGCGGCATCTACCGATGATGGTTACGGAATATCAATTCATCCTTCAAACGGCGACCTGTATGTTACAGGCCGGATATACAACAGTCCCAATAACCTTGATGGATATATTGCGCGATATACGCCGTCGCTTACTTTAGTTTCTTCAGTCACTTTTACAGGCGCTTACGGCGCTGATAGCGACGAAGATTTCTGCCAGTCATCATCTTATGATTCCGCCGGTAATGTTTATGTGGCGGGCACGGTTGAGCAATCGCTCGGTGAAAATGATATCTTTGTAGGAAAATATAGCGCCAATCTGGGACTTATCACTTCAGCGCTTTTCGACGGCCCCGGTGGTATCGGAGACGGTGATTTAGGTTATGGGGTATGGGTTGATAAAGTCGCCGATATTGTATATGTTTGCGGTAGAAGCGGCAATAGCGATGGCGGTGAGATAATCGTATATAAATTGAATTCTTCCCTGACATTTATTTCTTCAACGACATTGAACGGTTCGGCAACTAGCAGTAGTGATTGCGCGATGGCTATCACAGGTAATCCCGCCACACAGAATTTGTATGTTGCAGGTTATGTGGAGCAAACAACAACCGGATTGGATATATGGATTGGGAAATACGATTTTAACCTTAATTTACTTTCTTCAACCACAATTGACTACGCAAATTTCGGTGATGAGGCAAGGGGTATAACCACATGGGGGACAGATATTGTTGTATCCGGCTACACAGGAATTACGGCAACCGATAGAGCGATGTGGGTAGGAAGATATAACCAGAACCTTGTCCTATTATCCAGTCATACATTTAATCCTAATACAACCAATGATGAAAATTATGATGTCGCCATAGATATCGCCGCAAACAAGGTTTATACTGTCGGTGGTGTTCCTACAAACCAGAACGATATCGCAATTCTTAAATACGCAGATTCCCCTGCAGGCGATACAACTCCGCCCGCGGCAATATCAAATCTTACTGCCCTCGTCGGCGGCAGTGCGGGTGAGATACAACTTAAATGGACGGCGCCGGGCGACGACGGGACGACGGGCGGAAGCGCTTCGTCTTACGAAGTGAGATACGCCACGAAATATATTGGTACAGCCGATTATAACGCGAGCTGGACTTCCGCGTATTCACAGTCGTGGGGCCCTGCCGCTCCAGGTTCGCAGGAACCGCCGATACTGGCGGGATTCAGCGAAGGCGTAACTTACTGGTTCGCGATAAAGGCAACTGACGATGCTAGTAATCAAGCGAGTTGGACTTCGTCGGGAACGGTCTCATCGGTAAATACTTTAAACAGCGCATACGCAAAATCAGATTCAAATTTGCTTCCTTCAATAAAAGGACAGTGGCACTACGGGTTTGAAGGAATAACTTTACTAGACGATCCAATATGGGAAGAGATAGGTACGGCAAGCGGGATTGACAGCGTCGGCGCGACGGTTCACAGCGGCATCCGGGATTGCTGTCTGGAAAATCTTACAACGGCATATTCAGGACGGACAATTTATTCGGCAACCTGCACGGTGACGGCGGGACAGGGTTATTACGGGGGAATTTGGGCTTATGTCTTTACTAACGGAGGCACGGATGTCAAAGATGTCAGTTTTAAGCTGGCTGTACGGTGGTATAATTCTTCGGACGCTTTCATATCGGAATCATCGTCGGAAGGCATAAAGCTGTCGGCGTATGATACTTGGGAAAAGATAATATATTCTACGGTGACGGCTCCGGCGGGTGCGACACAGGCGCGGTTTGTTGTTGCCGCGCTGGAAACGGTTGCTCTGGATTACGATCCGTGTATTGATGACGCTGAGTTTATTGTGGCGGAAGGCGTAACCGGAGATATTACTCCCCCGTCGGCGGTGACGGATTTGTCGGCGGCAACGGGAACTAATGAGGGAGAGATTGATTTGACTTGGTCAGCGCCGGGTGATGACGGGATGACGGGGACAATAAGTTCGGGCGAGTTCCGCATAAAATATTCTTCAAAAACGGATGCGTCCGATAAAGGCGGCTGGGTTTATACGAGTAATTATGTGAGCAGTTCATGCGCAAACATTATTCCGTCCTCGTCATACGGCCGCACAATTACAGGGTTGACGGCGGGGGCTACATATTATTTCAGGATCTGGACGGCGGATGAGGTGCCGAACTGGTCGGGTATTTCAAACGGAGCGATCGCACAGGCGGGCATTTTTTCGGCGGACATAACGGAAATTTCATTTAATTTCGGGCAGATTTTTCCGGGTAATAGCGCGGTGTCTCTTTCGAGCGCGACTGTGACAAATACCGGAAATACCAATGCGACTTATGAGATAAAATTATCGACGCCGCCGAACTGGAGCGCGGGAACGGCGCCTGCCGCCGACCAGTTTGTTTTTTATGTGATATTCAGTTCGACACAGCCGACAGCGGGCAGTTTCGGAGCGGAGGATATTTTAAGCACGGCGACGGTGAGCTGCACCACGACTGTTTTTGCGGGAGACGAAAACGGCGTCAGCGTTCCGTCGGGAGCGAAGCGCGGAATGTGGGCGTATTTTAAGGCGCCGACCGCGACAAGCGTTGAAACGCAGCAGGGAATTGTTGTGACGCTCACGCCAAAAAAACCATGAAAAATTTAGAGAAGAAAATAGAATTGCTGAAAGATTATTTTTCAAAAGAGCAGTCGGTGATTATGGCCTATGTTTTTGGTTCTTATGCCAAAGAGAGAGTTATGTCTGAATCGGATTTTGATGTTGCTGTTTATTTCAAGCCGCAAGACAGGGAAATAGAATACGAGAAAGATAGGGAATATCCGGAAGAGGACAGAATCTGGAGCGATGTTGAAAGAATTGTCGAGGTAAACACGGACTTTGTTGTTATGAACAGATGCCCCGCCACCCTCGCTCTGGAAATTCTTGAGATAGGGAAAAAGATTATTGTCAAAGATGAAGAGCTCCGTCTTGAATTCTATCTCATCACAAGTTCCGTCGCGATGGACTTTATGGAATTTGCGAGGGATTTCTATGCGATCAGGCAGCGTTCCGCATCATTAAGCGAACGGGATAAACACAATTTAATGAGGAGAAAAGTTTTTCTGGAAAATGAAATAGGCGAAATTGATTATTTTAAAGATTTGGATTTTAAAACTTACAGTACGGATAGGAACAAAAGGAGAATTGTAGAGAGGTGGATTGAAGTTATAGTTGCCGCATCAATTGATATTGCTAAAATAATGCTCGCCTCGGAAAAAAAAGAAATTCCCAAAACTTATAATGATACGCTGAAAATGTTCGGGTGGATGGTTGGATTTGAAGGGGACTTAAATGAGAAATTTTCTAAATTTGCGGATTTAAGAAATATCTTAGCGCATGAATATCTGGATATTTTGTTTGTGAGAATAAAAAAATTCATTGACGAAGCGAAGCCGATTTACAGGGAATTGATTGATTTTGTGGATAAAAAAATATGAAAAGGATAATAGGATGATATCAAAAACTGATAAAAATGTAATTATAGAATGCGCAAAAAAGTATAGTGTAGGAGAAATCATTCTATTCGGTTCTTCCGTTGATAGTGAAACTGCAAATGATATTGATATCGGCATAAAAGGAATTCAACCGGAGTTGTTCTTTCAGTTTTATGGTGAATTATCGAGAAATTTATCTAAAGAAGTTGATGTAATAGACCTGGATGAAAAAAATTCTTTCAATAAGCTGGTAGAAAGAGATGGAGTAAAATTATATGGATAGTTTGATAGAAAAAATCAACGCTGAAATGGAAAACATATTTGTCGTGTATTCGGCATTTGAAAAAGAAATAGCCCGGATTATTCACAATGTATGTCATTCCGAAGGAGTTTTTACGACTGAGAAATCTAAGATTCCTCACTTCGTTCGGAATGACAGACCGTTGTTTTTGTCCTCGGAGTATGAATAATGCAGGATAGGTAATTTTCTTAAAGGATTATGATAAAGAAACGTAAATTTTTAACTGCTTGCCCCGCTGGCTCCGCCGCAGGCGATAACGGTGACAATGGAACCGATAAAGCCATGATGGATTTGGATGAAAAAATAAAATTGCTGAAAGATTATTTTTCAAAAGAACCGTCGGTTGAGATGGCTTATGTTTTCGGCTCTTATGCCAAAGACAGAGTTATGTCGGAATCGGATTTTGATATTGCGGTTTATTTCAAACCGGAAGGCAGGGAAATAGAATACGAAAAAGTCAGGGAATACCCGGACGAAGACAGAATATGGGCTGATGTTGATAAAATTACGGGCATTAACACCGACCTTGTTGTAATGAACAGGTGTCCTTCCACCCTTGCTTTTGAAATTTTGCAGACGGGGAAAGAGATTATTGTGAAAGACGAAGGCCTCCGGCTTGAATTCTATCTCATTGCAAGTTCCGTTGCGGAAGATTTTAGAGGGTTTGTTAAGGATTTCTGGGCGATTGAGCAAAGGTCGGCATCTTTAAGCGAACAAGATAGAGTCAAGCTCATCAAGCGCGCGGAATTTCTCAATAGAGAATTGATGCTTTATTCTATCTTCAAAGATTTGAATTTTAAAGGGTATAGCGATGACAGAATTAAACAGTTGAGCGTAGAAAGATGGATTGAAAATATCGCAAACGCATCAATTGATATTGCGAAAATCGTTCTCTCTTCCGATAAAAAGAAAATGCCCGAAACATACAAAGAAACTCTGAAACTTTTTGGAGTTTTGTATGATTTTGGGGAAGAAAAAACAGAAAAATTGGCAGAATTTGCCGGTTTGAGAAATTTTCTGGCGCACGAATATCTTGATATCCGCTTTGAGAAGATTAAAAGATTTATCGCCGCCGCCGAACCTCTTTATAGGGAACTAATTGAATTTGTGAATAAGAAAATATGAAAAATTTGAATGAATTCCTAACAGAAAAAGAAAAACGAGCGGTGGAAGAATTGAAACAAGGGCTTAAAAAACTTTACGGGGATAATCTCGCGCGTTTAATTCTCTACGGTTCGAAAGCGAGGGGCGATTCCGAAGACGGTTCGGATATTGATATTTTAGTGGCGCTGAAAAAAATGGGTTTGCGATTTGACGAAATTGACCGAATAGGCGAAATTCGCGCCCCGATTTGTCTTAAGTACAACATAACTCTTTCCGTTATGCCTGTGTTGGAGGAGTGGATTGACGCAGATTATAAGACAATATTTGTTCACAATGTTTTAAATGAGGGAGTGAGGATAAATATATGACGGCGCAGAACGAAATAAAAGGATTAATTGCAAAGGCACAGAGGAGACTGAATTCTGCCGGAGATGAATTTCAGAAAGAGAATTATGATTTTGCGGTTTCCCACGCATACTATTCAATGTTCTACTGCGCGGAAGCGCTGCTTCTTACTAAAGAGTTGAGATTTTCAAAACATTCCGCCGTTCATTCCGCTTTTGGAGAACATTTTGCTAAAAACGGTGAAATCGATCCGAAATTACACAGGAAGTTGCTGGATGCGTTTGAAAAAAGAAGTAATGGTGACTATGAATACATGATTGAAATAACAAAAGAAGAAGCGGAGAAAATTCTAAGAGACGCAGAGTTTTTTGTAGGCGAAATAAAGAAGAAATTAAATGAAAAAAATTTGTAAATCTTTGCCTGGTGTAGCAAGCGTAATAGCGGCAATCTCACTTGTCATTCTGAGCGGAGCGAAGAATCTCGCCTTCGCCGCGACGAGCGATTCAATAACTTATTACGTAACGGTGAGTTCACCTCCGGCGGCAGTGACGGATTTGGCGGGGGCGACGGGAACGAACGAAGGCGAGATTGATTTAACGTGGTCTGCCCCCGGTGACGACGGGCTGACGGGGACAATAAGTTCTGGTGAGTTTCGAATAAAATTTTCTTCAAAAACGGATGCGTCTGATAAAGGCGGCTGGGATTACACGAGTAATTATGTAAGCAGTTCATGCGCAAACATTATTCCGTCTTCGTCATACGGCTACACAATTACCGGCCTTGTCGCGGGGGCTACTTACTATTTTAGGATTTGGACAGCGGATGAAGTACCGAACTGGTCAACTCTTTCAAACGGAGCGACCGCGCAGGCGCAGGTTGCTCAGGGCGGGATTTGGAAGAGTGTTCAGGGCGGGAACTGGGGTGCGGGCGCAACTTGGGATAAAGGAAACGTTCCTAATTCACTAAGTGTTGTTGAGATTTCCCACACCGTAACATTTGATATGTTTGATGCGGAATGTTCCAGCGTTACTGTTTTTAATTTTGGGACTTTGCAGTTTGACGGGGCGGTTTCCACAAGAACCCTGACGGTAGCAGGAAACCTTGAAATAATGAACGGCGGAAATTTTCTGATGCCGCCGAATACCGGTTACATTTCAACGCTGAAGATTAAATGCGACACTGACGGAGAGCATGGGATTATCGTAAATAACGGCGGGATATTTGATGTTCGGGGAAATACCACAACAACGCCGTCCACGAGAAACTGCTTGATTGCATCAGACAATCCATCCGCAAAAACATACATCCAAAACCTTTCACAGACCGAAGCTAATTTCAATATGTATTATGTGGAAGTAAGCAGCGTGGGAGTGAATGCTGATGGAAAATGGGGAATAACTTTTTATGGTTCACCGATAAGAGGAAAAATAAATTATTGCAGCATTCATAATGGGTATTATGGTATTTACATTTGGGGTAGTTCCAACAATACAATAAGCAATAACAATTGTTATTCAAATTCTTTTAGTGGCATTTACCTTAACGGCAGTTCCAACAACATACTCAACAATAACAGTTGCTACTCAAATACTCAAAGTGGCATTTACCTTGGCAACAGTTCCAACAACAACACACTCAGCAATAACAGTTGTTACTCAAATACTCAACCTGGCATTTTGCTTAACGCCAGTTCCAATAACAACACGGTGAGCAATAATAATTGTTATTCTAATGCTGTGGACGGTATTTATCTTGACACAGTTGAGGACAATACACTGAATAATAACAATTGTTACTCAAATTCTGGAAATGGCATTGATGTATTCACTTGTGTTGACAATATCCTGGGCAATAATAATTGTTATTCTAATTTGAACGGTATTCGTTTTAAAGACAGTGAGAACAATACACTGAATAATAACAGTTGCTACTCAAATTCCCAATATGGCATTTTAGCATCAGCCGATGATATTCTCAATAATTTAATTGTAAATTGCAATTTAGGGAAAGATGGAATTAACACGAGTGGAGATATTGGTTATTATAATACTGGTGGTGGTGCTCCAAAACTAATCTTAAAAAATTGTAATTTATATTCCACAACGAAAGTTAATCCGACAAATATGTACGACGGGTCTCTTGTTTCGTATAATCAGGACGGGACACAGGGTACAACAAAAATATGGGGTGATTATAAAATTGAAAACGGCGAAACGGGGAAATTTAATTATGCTGACTTGCTTTATGCCTCAACAGCTACATTGCCGAATTCTACTTTGAAAGGTTCAGGTTCAATAACATATCCGACGACAAATGATAGTCAAACGCTGACTGAATTTTGGGAAGTAAAATATAACGGTTCAAGTTTTGATGTCCGCAGAGGAACGTGGGCGGTTCTGGATTATGATGGTGATGCGACAGTCGGTTCGCCATATTCAGGTTCACCGAGAGGCGTAGGTTTTACAGTGAGCGGCACATTTCAACTGAATGATGCATTTTATTTTGTGACAATTTCATCGTCGGGTGATCAAAATACTCAGAAGATAATTGAGTTCAGTAGTTCAACAATCGGCACAAAATTGAGTGTTGATTCCGGCGGAACGATTCAGATGATAGGAACACTGGGTTATCCCACTATATCCACGGCTTCGGCGAGCGGCGTGTATTACGGTTTTGCGTCTTCCGGAACAATGGAAGCGAGTAACTATAAGTTTTTCAATCTCAATTCGGAAGGCCTGAAGTTTCAGTCCGCCGGTGCTGATGTTGTGGATTTGAGCAGCGGAACTTTTGATAACATTCAGGACAGCGCCGGTGATTCAAGTTATATCTGCGTGTTATATCTGACATCCGCCGCTACATGGTACAACTGCACATTCAACGACACTCCGGGGACGGCGGATTATAATGTTAAGGCGGACGGATCGGGAGTAAACTGGACATTCAGAGATTATGACGGCGTAAAAAGCGGCGTAACTTACAGTTCCGCGACAAACGGAGCTGTTATATACTGGGTTGTTCCGGACGCGACCCCGCCGACGGTCGGGATAATAACCCCGACAGATGATTCCTATGTGAACAGTTTGTCCCAGATAGAGGGAACTTCAGATGATGATGTTAGCGTGAGCACGGTGATGGTAAGTATGCAGAGATTGAGCGACAAATGGTACTGGTCGCCGGGGCCGCAATGGGCGGTTGGAGAGACGTGGAATGGGGTAAACAGTTTTGTCGCTTCAACGTGGACGCTGACTTCACTGCCGGGCTGGGTGGACGGTTCAAGTTATACGGTCGTTGCAAAAGCGCAGGATACAAGCGGCAACTGGTCGCAGGTTTATTCAACGGTGACGTTTACTTATGATAATTCCGCGCCGGTATCATCGGCGACATATCCTGTAAACGGCGGGCATTATGTTGATGTGGACTCAATCACGGGGACGGCCACGGACGATGTTTCGGGAGTGAATGAGGTCAACATCCAATTAAAGAGGCAGGCGGATAATAAATACTGGGACGCCGTGGGTTCATTGTGGACATTCAGCGCGATATGGAGCACCGCCACAGAAACGACGAACTGGAGTTTTAACGCAATCCCGGTCATCTGGTCAACCGGCAGCTATAGTGTTCAATCAAGGGCGAAGGATGCTGCGGGAAATTGGGAGACCCCGACAAGTTCAACAACATTTAGTATTGGATATTCAACTCCGGCCGCGCCGACGGGATTCGCGGGGACAGCACAGTCGGCAGTGTCAATAAAATGGTCATGGAATGATGTAAATGAAGAAGACGGATATTATGTCAGGGATTCATCGGGGGCTCTGAAGCAAACTCTTTCCGCGAATGTGACTTCGTGGTTGGAAACGACGGGGTTAACGGTCAATACCTCACATCAAAGATACGTGGAAGCTTATAATGCGAGCGGTTCAAGTAAATGCGCGGCAATAATCAGATACACATTGGCAACTACTCATTCGGGATTATATTTTAGCGGCGGCGGGGGTTCAAGTGTGACTTTTGCATGGAACGTAAATACTAATCCGTCATGGACGAGATGGGGAATATATAAATCAACGGACGGTTTTATAACGAGCACGGCAACTCTAAAGAATTTTGCGGCGAATTATACAAGCAGTACTTATACTGATACCGGGTTGACTGACTTAACAACCTACTGGTATAAGGTACAGGCGTTTAATGGTGACGGGATAGGTTCCACTTTCAATAATATCATATCAACGAAAACTCCGGACGAAACTCCTCCGACAGTCGGAATAACAAAACCGGCTTCAACTTATGTCAATAGTTTAGGGCAGATTGAGGGAACCGCGGCGGATAACGGGGGAATAAACTATGTTAATGTTGAAATCAGAAGAAACTCGGATGGTTATTATTTTGATTCAGCGACATGGGGAACGCAGACATGGCTGGGGGTGAGTGTTTTTACGAGCTCATGGACATATTCGGATCCTGACCTCTCCTGGATTAACAGGTCAAGTTACACCATAACAGCGCGGGCCTGTGACACAGCTCTTATATATTCCGCGACGACAACAGTGACGTTTACTTATGATATAGATTTGCCGACTTCGGCGGTGACACATCCTGCCGAGAGCGGCAAGTACGATTCTATCACGCAGATAACGGGAACTTCCGCGGAGGCGACATCCGCGATAAATGCGGTAGATATAAGTGTAAGGAGAACATTAGGCAACGAATATTGGGACGGGTCATCATGGGTCGACGGCCAGCAATGGCTTACGGCACTGGCTGCTGACGGCACTTACGACACTCTGACGGAGAACTGGAAATTTGATATAGAGTATTCTACAGACGTGTTTTCATCGACGGGGCAATATGTGGTTTCATCGCGGGCGCAGGATTCCGCTCTGAACTATGAGCCCTTAATATCGTCAGTGACATTTGAAATAGTGTTTTCAACACCTCCGTCAGTCGGTGGAATTCAGGGAGATGCCGTTTCAACAGACAGCATTAACTGGTCGTGGAGCGATATAGTGGAGGAAGACAATTACAGGATTAAGAGCGCCACAGGGGGGATTTTGAAAGACGCTCTTCTCGCGGACACGACATTCTGGCTGGAAACCGGACTGACCGCAAATACGACGTACCAAAGATATATTGAGGCGTATAATACAATCGGTTTCAGCGCGGCCGCGACGTCTATCATTTATACATTGGCGAATGCGCCTTCGGGTTCTGATTTTAGCGCAGTATATAAAACAAGCGCAACGGTGACGTGGTCGTCAAACGGCAACCCTGCGTTGACAGGATATATTGTGGAGTGCGATTCAACGACGCCGTATGATTTTGTGTCTGTTGATTTAACAAGCGGCTGGATAGATGTAACGACGCACACATTCACAGGGCTGACAAACGATACGAGCTATTATTTTAAAGTGAAGGCGAGAAACGGCGGTTTAACGGAAACAGGATTTGATTCAATAATATCTACAGTTACGGTTTATGATGATAAGGTTGTTCCCACTTTAGGAATAACCAAACCGCTTGACGGTTCGTATACAAATAGTGTGCCTCAAATACAGGGCACATGTGCCGACGATGTGGCGGTTTCGACGGCTGCGATAAGAATTTTTAATCAGATAAACGCGAATTACTGGAATAACAATACGACGATTTGGGATGCTACGCTAACGCCTGAAACTGCCTGGTTCGCGCCAACGCTTTCGGCCGGCGGGACATTCTGGTGGTTTAATTCTCCGGGCTGGGCGGACACAAAGGTTTATGAAATCAGCGCAAAGGCGAAGGATACGGCCGGCAACTGGTCAGCGGTTTTTTCAACGGCTGTTTTTACCTACGATGTCACGAAGCCGGCTTCTGCCGTGAGCGTTCCGGAAAACGGAATGAAACTCGCCACATTGACAAGTCTCGGCGGCACGGCAGCGGATGCAACATCCGGAATTTCGCAGGTTAAAATTCAAATCACGGATCTGACGCAGGGAGCGACATACTGGAACGGCAGCGGTTGGGTGGAAACTTCCGCGTGGCTCCCCGTAAGCGGGGTCGACCCCTGGTCGTACAGCTTTGTTGACGGCGACTGGACTGAAGGGCATGTTTATAAAATACAGTCTCAGGCGACGGACACCGCGGCCAATGTGGAGTCCGCCGTAAACGCGAGTACATTCACCTTCAGCAATGCCGGAATCAAACTGCAGGTTATTCTGCCAGGCGAGACGGCGACTTCCGGTATGTCTCCGGGGAAGAGCGGCACGCCGACCGCGCAGATGGCCGGAGTGGCTTTCAGCGTAACTGTCAACGCCGTTGACGATTTGTGGAATCTTTCGGTGAATGCGATTGCGACAGCGCAGGTAACGACAAGCGACCCGAACGATACGGAGCCGTCATCGTCGGCGCTGGTAAGCGGAACGAAAGTTTTTTCTGTAACGATGGTGACCGCGGGAACAGCGACGATAACGGCAAGTGACACTGATGGAACGCCTCTTTTGCCGGAGACAAGTTCTGAAGTTAATGTAAATGCTAATGCTCCGTCGAAACTTCAGGTTATTGTTCCCGGAGAGGCCGCCGCCGCAGGCACGGGCGGTGGAAAAATGGGTACGCCCGATGTTCAATATGCGGGAGCTGTTTTCACGGTGACGATCCACGCCTGCGATGCATATTGGAATGTTGTTTCAACGACTGCGACGGTAAATGTAACGACAAGCGATAATGCTGATACCGATCCCGGTAATATAGTTCTTCCGGCGGGCACGAATAATGTTAATGTAACGCTCGTGACACCGAGTACGAGTACGTTTATAACAGCCACGGCTGCCAGTTTTGCGGACGGTGTGTCGGTTTATATTGTGGTAAGTTCTACGGATGTGGTGCCGCCGACGGTGGGAATAACTGCACCAGCAGTCCTTTACACCAATAGCGTAATAAAAATAGCGGGTACGGCGAACGATAATGTGAAAGTTAGTTCTGTAACATTGTGGGTAGAAAGATTGAGCGATAATTTTGTCTGGACCGGCGCAGGCTGGAGCGGAGCAGGCCTATGGTTACCCGCGGACAATGTTTATGTCTCATCTTGGTCATACACAACCGCTGTTTCGTGGGATGACGGTATCTCTTATGATATTATCGCGAAAGCAAAAGACAGCAACGATAACTGGTCAACGGTTTATGACACGGTGACGTTTACTTATGATATTTCTCTGCCGACTTCGACGGTAACATATCCTGTGGAGAGCGGTCAGTATACGGATATTACGAGCATTACGGGAACTTCTACGGACACCGTTTCGGGAGTGTCGGTGACAAAAATAAAAATATTCGCATTGTCCGGGCCGTACATAGGCGCGTGGTGGCAGGATGGTTCAGGATGGCAGGGAGCTGAATTCTGGAATGACGCATCCGGTACAGCTTCGTGGAGTTTTGACACCTCAATGATAGGATGGTCGACAGGGACTTATAATGTTCAGCCGAAAGTTCAGGATGCGGCAGGCAACTGGGAAGTGCCGGTAAGTTCGGTGACATTTGAAATCATTCCTTCCACGCCTCCGGCCCCGGCGGGATTTCATGGCGAAGGGCCGGAGCTTACGTCTATGTGGTGGCGCTGGACGGATAATTCAGACAATGAAGACGGTTTCAGAGTTAAGAGCGATACGGGGGGAATACTTGCGGATTTACTCCCGGGCGCAACCGAGTGGCATGAAGACGGCTTGAGTCCCAACACATCATATTTCAGATACGTTGAAGCGTATAACGTCAGCGGTTCAAGCGCGAGTGAAATTGCGATGAAATCCACTTTGCCGTATCAGCCGGCTTCATTACAGATTACGCAGGTATCATCAACAACGGTTACTATAACATGGTCCGCAAGCGGCAACCCCTCGTTTACAAAGTATATTGTTGAATGCGACGGGACAAATCCCTATGATTTTGAACCGCCCGATAACGGTTACGGTAATTCCGTATTGACAACGACACACACTTTCACAAATTTAACGGCCGCGACGACATATTATTTTCAAATAGGGGCTATGAGCTTGGACGGAGATGTAATAGTTTATTCCGCAACTGTTTCGACAATGACAGCGGATGCGGAAAGTTTTGTCGCTTCATGGAGTTCCCCTGAAATGGAATTAACCATGGATACAGCCTGGGGTGACTATGATAATGATGGAGACTTGGATCAACTCGTAGGAAATGCTGTGGGGGTAAACCGTATCTACAGAAATGAAGGAGACGGGACATTCACAATGGCCTGGAGTTCTCCTGAAAGTGAAGATACCCTGAGTGTGGCCTGGGGGGATTATGACAATGACGGTGACTTAGACCAATTAGCGGGGAATGACGGAAGTAACAGGGTATATAGAAATAACGGCGATGGAACATTTACAATGATGTGGGTTTCGGTGGAAACGGAAAAAACATATTCAGTAGAATGGGGTGATTACGACAACGACGGCTATCTTGACCATGTAGCGGGGAATTATGGAGTTAACAGGGTTTACAGAAATAACGGTGATGGGACATTTACGTTAGCATGGAGTTCAGCAGAATCAGATGACCACCGGAGTGTTAAATGGGGCGACTACGACAATGACGGCGACCTTGACCAGTTGGTCGGAATTAACGGAGCGCAGCGCACCAGAGTATACAGAAATAATGGCGACGGGACATTTACATTGACATGGGAATCGACAGTAACTGACGCTACCGTGAGTGTTGCGTGGGGCGATTATGACAACGATGGTGATTTAGATCAACTGGCAGGAAATGAGAATGAGGCAAATAAGGTATATAGAAACGATGGAGGCGGAACGTTTACACTGGCGTGGACTTCAGCAGAAACAGAAAATACAGGAAGTGTTTCATGGGGTGATTACGACAATGACGGTGATTTAGACCAGTTAGTTGGTAATGTTGGTCAAACAAACCGGATATACAGGAACGATGGAGATGACACATTTATTGCTGTCTGGAACTCGGCAGAGACAGAAGATACTCGTAGTGTTACATGGGGTGATTATGACAATGATGGTGATTTAGACCAGTTAGCAGGGAATTATGGTCAAACAAACCGCATTTACAAATCTCTTGAAGCGGATTCAGGGAATGCTAATACGGCGCCGGCAGCTCCGTCGGCTGGATTTTCGGCAAATTATAATTCAGCAACGGAAGAAATTGAGTTCCGGTGGGACAAATCAACAGATGCGGAAACTCCGCAGAACGGGCTTTATTATGCGATTAACATTGATACGGGCGGGATAAATTACACACTTTGGGACGAAGTGATAATGGGTGAAAAGCATACAACAGCGAACTTTGGCAAATATATGCACAGTTATATATCCTCAACAACGGTACAACCAGGTTTTAATCTTAAAATAACAACAGCGTTGCCAACAGGGGTTACGTATTATTGGCATGCGCACACGATTGACGGGCAAATGAGGGCGAGTTTATCCTCTACGGAGCAGGAATTTTATTTCAGCGGAGCAGTTGTCTCAACGCCTTCGGCGCCGACGGTTTTTTCGGGAAATTTTAGTCAGGCGGGAGGGGCGGTATGTGACAGTGGAATAAATGATTCCGGCAAAAGTATTGTAATTGACGAAGTGTCTTTCGGAGGGCCGTATATTTTCACCGCAGGGACATTGTCCACTGGTGCAGTTACAGGGATAATAATCAAATACGATAGTTACGGCAATGTTGTAGCATCGTTCACAATTGCTAATGCGGATATTGATGAAATTAAGCTGGATAGCAGCCAGAATGTAGTTATAACAGGGCGATTAGTTGGGGGAACTAAGCCCGATGATTTTTTAATAGAGAAATTTAGTTCGAAACTGGGTTATATTAATTCAGTAGTTTACGATGGTGGTAATAACGACAGGCCATCTGCTTTGGCAATTGATTCATTGGATAATATCATAGTTGGCGGATATAGTTGGAGTGGAACTAATAATTGGAATATCAGAAAGTACGATTCAAGCTTGACAACTCTTTTAGCAAATAAAACATATGATTCAGGGGGGGATGATGTCGTACATAGCATTGCTGTTGATGCAGGGGATAATATCGTGGTTACCGGAGTGACACATCCTAATTCTACTTTTGATTGGTATACAGTGAAGTATAATTCCGATTTTACAAGTACTCTTGGTTCGGCACTCTTTGATGGCGGTGGCACGGATTATCCGTATGGCGTACAAGTTAATTCGGACAATAGTATTTTTGTAACGGGTTTTTCAAACAACGGAGTTACTAATGATATCCTAACAATAAAATATTCGTCGGATCTTTCTAGCGTGTTATCTTCAGCAACATTTGATAATGGGGGGGATGATGCTGGGTATTCGATAACCAGCAGCAGCAAGAATATTTTTGTTGGGGGTTATACTTATAATGGGGTTGATAAGGATTGTATCGCGCTGGCATACAATTTTAATCTCGCTTTAGTTTCATCCTATACGTATCAGAGTGGTTTTGATGATACATGTTATGGAATAGATATTGACAGTAGCTCATTTGTGTATTTAACAGGTTTTTCAAGCAACGGAAGCGATTATGATTTAAGAGTAATCAAAACATTTTTTTCCAGTATTGAAATAGCTGTTCCGGTGGCGCCTACGGTTTTTTCAGGCACGGCTCAAAGCGCCTCGGCTATCATGTGGACATGGACGGTCAATTCTTCCAATGAAGACGGTTTTTATCTCAAGAATTCGTCTGATGCGGTTGTGCAGACGCTTCCCGCGGGCGCGACTTTTTATCTTGAAACGGGGCTCGGTGTGAACAGCGAAACTTACAGATATCTGGTTGTGTATAACGGCGCGGGGGAGAATTCTTCAATACCGGCGGCGATTTACACTCTTGCGAACACCCCCGCGTCTTTCGGAGTAACTGTTTCTTCTTACTCGGCGCTATTAGACTGGACAGCCAACGGCAATCCCGCCGGCACGGACTATGAGATAGAGTGGTCAACGGCTCCGGATTTTTCCGGCGCCGATTACGACACGACGACGGATGTGTCTTATCAGATAACGCCCCTCACCGGTGAGACAACTTATTATATCAGGATAAGAGCCGTTAACGTTGACGGCTTTTCAACGGCTTTCTCTGTGAAACAGGTTTTTACCGCGGAGCCGGATCTGACGGCGCCCGCCGCGGTGACCGCTTTTACCGCCGAAACGGTGAATATAAAAGGAGCGGTGAAACTTTCCTGGACAAATCCCGGCGACGACGGCACCATAGGAACGATAATAGGAGGCGCGCAGATAATAAGTTATGAGACGGGGGCTGTGACAACGTTTATGCCGGATATCGTAAAAAATATAATCCCCGGCACAACGGAAGCGCTGACGGTTACGGGCCTTACCCCCGGCAGCGTTTACACATTTTATATAAAAATAAAAGACGAAGTGGGCAATGAGTCCAGTGAGGTGTCGGCCGTTGTCTCAGCCGGAGCCCAGCCTGTACTGCAGGTTTCCGGCATAACAAGTCCCATAACCGCGGGTGCCAGCAGCGATTTTACGGTTGAGGCGAAGAACGCTCTTGGCGCAACAGACACGGGCTACACGGGAACAATAACTTTTGAAAGCAAAATAATGGACGGGAAAGAGGCCGGCTTTCCCGCTATGCCTGTCGGAACTTTGCCTGTTGATTATAGTTTTACAAGCGCCGATAACGGTATTCATGTCTTTTCCGGCCGCGCTGTTTTCAGAGATAATGGAGAAATATATAGCTGTTATGTAAGGACGACGGATAAAGGAGATGCTCTTATAACGGGCCAGCAGGTTGTGATGGTTTCACCGAGGGATTTTATTTCGGGCATCGTCACGCAAAAGGACGGGACGCGCCTGTCCGGTGTTTATGTTGAGGCATACAGCACGGGTTTATCCACGGGTGTGCCGTTTACGACGATAAACGGCAGTTATACGGTTATAAACCTTGCTATAGGCACCTACACGGTGCGCGCCACATGGACGGACGCGGGCGGCCTTGAATCCTCGGCGGAAAAGCAGGCGCCAAACGGCACAGCGGCCTTTAATTTTACTCTCGGTATTAATTTTGATCTGTCTATTGTGCAGGGTATGGTTTTGGGCCTGAGCGCCTCAAGCATACGATCAGCGGCAGGCCTTATAATGCCGCGGGCCACTTCGGAATACGCCTTTGTCGAGATAAGCGCGGGCAGAAAAGTGATGAGAATACCCGTCGCCGCCGACGGCTCTTTCCGCATGGGGAATCTGCTCCCGGGCAGATACAGCGCAAGGGCCTGGGACGGGAGCAGGTATTCAAACAGCGAAACGCTCATTCTTTCCGGCGGCGCGCAGGTGACGGTGAATTTTACGTTCCCTGTGTCTGCGCAGGTGTATTGCTGGCCGAATCCTTTTGTTGAATTGAAAACAAGTGAGACGGGTGTGCACATAAGATATATAGGCGCTCTTTACGGCAGGACTCTGAAAATATACACACTCACGGGAGAGCTTGTCAGGAGCGCGAGCGGTGCTGATTTTGTTTCTGTGCCCGCCGGCGCCGATGCAGGATATGAATTTGTGTGGGACCTGAGGAATAACAGCAGGCAGGATGTGGCAAGCGGCGTTTATTTTTACATACTGGAACTCACGGACGCATCCGGCGGCGCCAGAAAATACAAGGGTAAGATAGGGGTGGTGAGATAATGACATTGATCAAGAGATTCGCGCTTTGTTCGCTTATTGTGTTTTGCGCGCAGGGCGTTTTTGCTGCGGGCATAAGCTCTGCTATACTGAAAAGGGATGACGCGAAAAGACTGGAGAGAGAGATAAGGAAAAGCGCGGATATTAACGACTGCGACTGGTTCGGCAGGACGGCTCTCATGAGAGCCATAAGGTTCAACGCTCTTGATTGCGCGGAACTGCTTATCGCAAACGGCGCCGGCATAGATACTCGTGACAAAAACGGCTGGACGGCCCTCATATGGGCTTCTGTTGAATGCTCCGCCTCGGCGGTAAAAATGCTGCTGGAAAGAGGCGCGGATCCCCACATCCATGACAATCTCGGTTACACCGCGCTCATGTTCGCCGAAGATAAGAAATGCGAAGTTATCTGCGCCATGCTGAAAGAGGCGGGGGAAAAGAGCGTTTTAAAAAAAGAGAAGAAGCCCGCCGGAGGGGAAGGGCGGAAGGTAAAATAATATGGGAAAAATAAAGATTTCACGCGCTCTGTTCCCTGCCTTGGCTGCGGCGGCGATGTTTACGGTTACGGGCGCGTTCGCGGGCAGTGTTTTAATAACCAAAACCGCCGTCACGGACAGCGGCGGATCCGCGAGGACTTTTTTCTCGTCGAGTGAGAAAATAAATCTCAGGATAGAGAGCTACTGCAGCGCGGTGTTCCTTGACGCGAACGGTAATCCAGAAAGAATAGTTTACAAATTCTATATCAAAAATCCCTCAGGCGCGCAGGTGTTTTATCATGACAGCAATTCGACCGAAGGCAATGTCGGCGCGGGCGCAGCGGCGCTCAGGAATATACCGATGTCTTTTTACAGCGGGCCCGGACTGTACCGTTTCCGCGCGGAACTTGTTGTGGCCGGGGCCATTGTGGCTTTTGACGAGTCTAAATCCTTTACGGTGTATTCTCCCGTTATCACTCTCACATATCCCTACGACGGCGTCACGGATCTTTTGGATAAGCCCGTTACCTTCCGATGGGTGGCAAGCGGAGCGACCAAATACAGGGTGAGTGTGGGGGAGGAGAGCTCTTTTTATAATCCGCTGTGGACGCTTGAGACGCCCGCCTCCTACGCTCAGTATCCTCTTAATCCGCCGGAGGACAGACAGCGGCTTTCCGGCGGCACCCAGTACTACTGGAAAGTGGAGGGGCTCTCGTCAGACGGCAGCAGGGTAGCATCTTCCGACATATACGCCTTTACTCTGAAAAAAGAGGCGCTGTCGGTTTCATACAGGAACCTTGCCGTTACCGGGCTGGAATACGATCCCATGAGCGCGCCGCCGGATAAGGTGATATTGAAAGCGGAAGTGAGCAATATGGGTAATCAGACCGAAACGGCCGTTAAGCTGAATCTTTTTGTGGGCGGTATCCTGTCGGGTTTTACCCAGATAAATTCTCTGATGCCGGCACAAAAAACCGTAGCTGTTTTCGAGATCGGCCCGGTGCGTCAGGAAAATATAATAGTCACGGCCATGATAGAGGCCGCCGACGAAAACGCAAAGGACAATGTGCTGACGAAGAGCTTCAGCGTTGATCTGCCGGAAGAGTGGATAAATGTCCCGAAAATTATAGGCCGCGTTGTTGAAAGCGGCACGGAAAACGGGATCCCGGGAATAAAGCTGAAGCTGGAAGGCCCCGTCACGAGAGACGCCATAAGCGGCGACGGCGGGCAGTATAAATTTGAAAAACTGATAAAGGGCCAGTATAAAATATCCGCCGTGGTAGAAGGAATAGAAGGCGATGTAATCAGCGTCAATGTGTCGGAAGATAAGGCCTATGCCGGAAACAAAATATCTGTTTCGGCCGGCGGTGCCGGCGTTCCGGAAAGCGCAGAAGAAAAGGGCACAGCCGTGGTCAAGGGACAGGTGTCAAGCGGCGCGGAAAAGAACCCTCTGGATAAAGTTCTCGTTAAACTGATGAGAAAAACGCCGGGAGGCGAATACCGCAGCGACGGCGAGACGCGGAGTTCCGATAAGGGTTTTTATAAACTGATGAACATCAGGAGAGGGACATATAATCTCATATTTGAAAAAGAAGGCTATGAGAGTGAGATAAAAGAAATAGAAGTGAAAAAAGGCGCGGTCGTCATAATTGACTGCGGCCTGAAAGAGAAAGCGGCGTCAAAGACTTCAGGGGCGGCGGATTCCAGCCCGGATGAAGCGTGGAAAATAATCAGGGCGAAGATAAAAGACAACAGCGTTCTTTCGGCGCTGGAGGGTTACACGGCTTCGGACATTACAATAGACAGCGGCTCGCTCAAAGACGCGCTGGATGCGATAAAGGCGGGGAAACTTAAAATCAAAAACGCTGAAGTGGAGATAAGCAGATGAAAACAATTGATAGGGTGTTAAAGATTTTTATGCCGCCGCTGGCGTTGCTGCTGTTATTCGCCATCTCGTATCTGACGCCGGCCGCATTCGCCGCCGGCGACGCATCGCCGCTGGCCGTGATAAGCAAAACAGAAGGGAGAGTCTCACTGCTGAGCCCCTCTTCCGGCGGGAAATGGAGAAAAGTGGTCGCCGGCGATTTTCTTTTTGAGGGAGACAGGATAAAAACGGTGAAAAAAGCGCGCGCTGTCATAAATTTTATAAGCGGCATAGAAATAGAGGTGAACGAGGAAACGGAATTCGTGATCAAGCTCAGTGAGAAACAGGGCGACAGAAGAGAAGAAATGGATATGATCCTCGGCGAGATACTTTCAAAGGTGCGCAAGGGAGCCGATTACAGTGTCCGGACGCCCCAGGCGGTGACAGCCGTGAGGGGAACAAAATTCGGTGTGCGGGCGTCCAGGAACATCACCGAAGTCTATGTTTTTGAGGGACAGGTGGACGTTTTCAACAGTTACGGAAAGATCCTCTGCAAAGAGGGAGAAAAAACAAGCGTCGGGGCGGGGGCATCTCCCTCCTCGCCAGCGAAACTGGAAGAAGAAGACTTGAGTAAAGAATCTTTGTGGACGGGCAAACAAAAGGAAGAACTGGATGTGGAGCTGGAGCTTAAAAGCGAAAAAGGTTTTATCGCGGGCCTGCCTGTTGAGGTGAGCCTTAAAGTCCCCGGCCAATATGACGGGAAGATAGATGTAAAAACATCCTCGGAAGATTTTGAGCTGTCAGCCGACGGAAAGAAGTGGCGAGGCGCGGAGCGTTTCAAAATGAGCGGGGGCGCTCTCACATTCTACTGCAGGAAAAAGCGTCCGGGGCCCGGCGTGCTGACCATGGATAACGACGATATAAAGACATTGATAACGGCAGTTAATTTTGATGAGGCAAAGGAAAAGAATCTCAAGCTGAAACTTGACGACGGCCGTGAGATGGATCTCCAATTTAAAAAATAATCTGATTGCGCGGGCTCTGTCTATTTATTAAAATCACGCTATGGTGAAATTCGAGACATTCAGGCCTTTTATTTATGACGCCGGCAGGGACAAGAGCGCTTTTATAGCGCCGCCTTACGATATTATCAGCGCGGCCGCTCAAAAAAAACTTTACCGCAAACATCCTAATAATGTTGTGCGTCTCATACTGGGGAAAAAATATCCCCCGGACAACGCCCGGCGAAACAACTATACGAGAGCCGCTGATTTTTTTAAAAAATGGACTGATGAGAAAACCATTATTCCCGGCGAGCCGGGTGTTTTTATATTGAGGCAGGACTTTGAGCTTTTCGGGAAGAAATACCGCCGCGAGGGAATCGTCGCCCGCCTCGACTGGAGCCGCACATCTGCCGGGAGTATAATACCGCATGAGAAAACCCATAAAAAACATCGTCTTGACCGCAGCCGTCTGCTCAAGGCCCTGCCCATGAATTTTTCTCCCGTCTTTCTGATAACGGAAGGCGTGTCAGAGCGTATTAGAAAAGCTTTCAGGGCCGCGAAGAAGGAATCTTTTTACAGTGTTCCCGGAGAGAAAGGCGCGCTCTCCCGCGTTCCGGCGGAGCCGCTGGCCGCCCTGCTCTCATTCTTAGGTAAAAAGAAATTCGTAATCGCCGACGGCCATCACCGCCTCAGGGTTTCACGGGATAATTTCGCCAAAGACAGCTCTGCCAGATACCTCATGGTTTATATATGCGATTTTTCGGATGAGGGATGCCTCATCCTCTCGCACGCTGACAGAAAAACCCCCTTTGATAAAAACGCCGTCAGGGAGGTGATGAGGACAGGAAAGTTAATGGGGCAGAAATCCACATTTTTCTGGCCTAAACTGCCTTCGGGTTTGCTGATTCATCCGGTAAAGGAAGTCAAAGATGAAAAATAAAACGCGCGCTATCTCCGTCCTGCTATTATCTTTCTGTTTGTTTATTCCGGCCTCTGTCCGCGCAGCCACCGGCGCGGAAGTGGAGCCCGGGAATAATTCAATGTTTCATTATCTTCTTTACGGGAGGTATTTCAGGGAGGGCAAGTATCTTGAGGGCCTCGCCGAACTTGAAAAAGCCATGTCGCTGGATATGGGATCTGTGTTCCTGATGGAAGAAGCTCTGCCTGTTTATTTTGATATGGGCAATTACGATAAGGTTATGGAAATTGCCATGGAGCTTCTGAAGAAAAACTCTGAGAATTTTTCGGCGTTTTTTTATATGGCCAGCGTTTATGAGATAAGAAACAACACGGATAAAGCGGTGGATTATTATCTCCGCGCGGCGGAATTAAAGCCCGGCAGCGCCGATGTTGATTTTTCATTGGGCAGAATATATATGAAAAAAGAATTGTACGACAAGGCGGAGATCCATTTTGTGAACGCGGTTCAAAGCGAGCCCGACAACCCTATAATGAGACTCACCCTTGCCGTTTTTTATGAAGCGGCGAAAAAATGGGATAAAGCGGTTCAACAGTATAAGGCACTGGCCGAGCTCGATGAGGATTCCGTGAATCCTCTTCTGAAAATAGGCGAGATACACGGCAGAAACGGAAAATACGATGAGGCTGAGGCTGTTTTTCTCAAGGTTCTTGAAAAGGAACCCGATAATTTTTCAGTTATCGCGGCGCTGGCCGGAGTTTATGAGAAGCAGAAGTCGTGGGGAAAACTCCGGGATGTGCTGCTTAAAATACATGTCGTGCAGGATGACTATCCCGAAGTTGAGATGTACCTGGGCCTGGCTTATCTGAACCTTGGAGATAAAGAAAACGCTGAAGAATATTTCAGCAGGGCAGTGAACATAAATCCGGAAAACGCGCCGGTATATTATTCGCTTGCGCTGATATATATGGACGCTAAAGATTACAGCAAAGCCCTGGACGCCCTAGAAAACTCGGAGAAATACGGCGGCGAAAACACCGAAATTTATTTTCTTAAAGGCGTTTGTTTTGATTCTCTCGGCAACAAAACCATAGCCCAGGAGGCCTTTGAAAGGGCCATAGAAAAAGACCCCGAGAATCACAGGGCTTTGAATTATCTCAGCTACAGCTGGGCGGAGGCCGTGATCAACCTTAAAAAAGCCCGTTCCTACATAGAAAGAGCGCTGAAGCTTTCTCCTCAAAACAGCGCTTATCTGGACACCTCCGGCTGGGTCTATTATCAGTCGGGCAATTACTCGCAGGCTTTGAAGCTGCTGAGGCGGGCATCTTCTCTGGAGGACGATCCCGTCATATGGGAGCATCTGGGCGATGCTTATATGAAACTCGGCAAGAAAACTTCGGCCATGAAGGCCTACCAGAAAGCTTTGGCTATGGGCGGAGACAAAATCGCCCTGAAAAAGAAGATCGATGCCTCGCGCTGAACGCCTTTTTTTATCCTGTTTTATGTTTCTGCTGATCTCCTGCGCGTCCCTCCGTATCACCGGCTTTCCCGCCGGCGTCCTTCCTTCCCGCGGCGTCTTCGCCTCTGAGCACTTCTCTATGATCGGGGATATGTGGGTGAGGGGTTTCGCCGACGGATATTATTCCTTCGCGCTCAAAAGCTCGGATGCCGGCACGGAATTTCTTATCGTAGACGCCCTGGGCTCGAGCCGGAGAGACGCGACGGCCGAGGCAATAGCCGCCGAAGCCGTTGCCGCGCTCAAAGGTAAATCGGGTTTTATCAAATCGGTCAAACAGCGCGGAGATGCTATATATTTTCGTTTTGCGCGCAACCCCTTTCACATAAAAAAGATCACGGTCTTTATGGAAGATGGCGGGCCCGGCAGGATAAAACTCTATTTCCGCAAAGGTTTTGCCGATATGCTGATCAGCATAATTGCGTATGAAGAAGATTGAAATAGAAGCTCCCGCGAAACTGAATGTTTTTCTGGACGTCAAAAAACCCGGCCGGGCCGATGGTTTCCACGAGCTCGTGAGTCTCACCGGAAAAATCAGCCTGTCAGACACGGTCAGTGTTGAAAAGGCCGGTAGAATAACGCTTGAGACGGATTCACCGTACACTATACCGCGGGGTAAAAAAAACATATGTGTCGCCGCCGCCGAGCTCCTGAGAAAAATGGCCCCTTTTCCGGGCGCCCGCATAAAACTTGTAAAAAGGATCCCTCCGGGGCAGGGTATGGGCGGAGGAAGTTCCGACGCCGCCGCTGTTATACAGGCAATAGACAAGCTATGGGGCCTTCGCCTGATGGACAAAACAAAAATGGCGGTCGCCGCCGCGCTCGGTTCTGACGTGCCGCTTTTTCTCATGAGTTCGCCCTTTGTCTGGATACGCGGCAGGGGCGAGAAATTAGAGCTTTCCCGCAGAAAGATAAAGGGCTCTCTTGTCCTGTGGTTCGGGCGGACTCTTTCAACAAAGCGGGTTTATGAATATTTTGACAGGCTCCCGGAAGGCGATTTCTGCGGACCGTCCTACAAGATGCCGGGCCGGGCTGTTTTTTATAACGCCCTTGAGGAGGCGGCTTTCAGGCTTCGTCCTGAAATAGAGGCGAAGAAAAAAAAGCTTCTTGAGGCGGGCGCCGAAAAAGCCCTCATGACCGGCAGCGGTTCCGCGGTTTTCGGAATATTCAAAACTCTCGCCGTCGCGAAAAAATTCGCCGCTACGGAATGTTCTTGTAAAATCGCGCGCTTTTTGTAAAATAAATCAGTCTGTAATATCCGCCTGAAGCGGAATTGCCGCCATGTTGAGGGATTATGCAAACGGGAGGTAGTGGGATGGAAATTACTGATGTAAGAATTTTTCTCCGCGAAGACGGAAAGATGAAAGCTTTCGCGGCGGTTACTTTTGACGCGTCTTTTGTTGTGCACAACATAAGGGTGCTGGACGGGAACAACGGTTTTTTTGTATCCATGCCCTCCAAGAAAAGAAAAGACGGTAAATATCAGGACGTGGCCCATCCCATAACCACCGAGATGAGACAGCGCCTGGAGAAGGTCATTATAGAAAAATATAAACAGGTTGCCGCCGAAAAGGCCGCCGAGGCCCCGGCGCCCGCTCCGTCTTCAGGCGATGGCATCGCCGCGGATAACACTCAGCCCGGGGAGCCCGTTGTTTCTGAAAGCGCCGAAACTTCGGCGAGCTCTGATGTCTCCGGGCCTGGGCTGGAAGAACAAAAATAATTTACATTCCTGCCTACCGACAGGCAGGTGAAACGGCGCAGGACAGACTGCCGTTCTCACATAAATTTGCGGGGTAGTCTAATGGTAGGACATCGGTCTTTGAAGCCGACCGTGAAGGTTCGATTCCTTCCCCCGCAGCCAATAATTTCTGGTCTTATTTTCGGATGAGGCGGGTTCTGATGATGCCGTCTATGTCCATAATATCCGCGATGATCTTATCGCCGGGCTTCTCCGGTATATCAATGATGCAGTAGGCGTAATCGCCTTTGCTTTTGTTCAGCATCTCGACGATGTTTATGCCGGCCTTAGCCAGAATTGAGGATATCTGGCCGACCATGTTAGGGATATTTTTGTTCATCACCAGCAATCTGAAATCAGAAGTCGGCTCGAGCTCACAGTCGGGATAGTTGACCGAATTTTTGATGTTGCCCGCCTCCAGGAAATCCCTGAGTTGGGAGGCCGCCATAGCGGCGCAGTTGTTCTCGGCCTCGGCGGTAGAAGCCCCCAGATGCGGTATGGCTATGACATTTTTTATACTAAGGACTTTATCATCGGGGAAATCCGTGACATATCGCCCTGCCTGTCCGCTTTCCAGCGCTTCCGCCAGAGCCGCCGTGTCTACTATCTCGCCCCGCGAAAAATTAAGGAGCTTTACGCCTTTTTTCATAAGACCGAATTTCTCTTTGCTTATCAGTCCGCGCGTTGAGCTGTTGAGAGGCATGTGCAGCGTTATATAATCCGCCCCGGAAAGCATCTGATCCAGCTGTTTCGCCCGCCGCACATCGCGGGAGAGGCCCCACGCCGATTCCACGGAAATAAACGGGTCGCATCCTATCACTTTCATGCCGAGCTCATGGGCGCTGTTTGCCACCATCACGCCTATTTTTCCGAGGCCCACGACGCCGAGGGTCTTTCCGGCGATCTCCGAGCCCGCGAACTGTTTTTTGTTTTTCTCGACGAGAGCGCAGACATCTTCGCCTTTGCCCCTGAGGCTTTGGGCGTAAGCTATGCCGCCGGCGATATCGCGGGCGGCGAGCAGGAGGCCCGCTATGCAGAGTTCCTTCACGGCGTTGGCGTTTGCGCCGGGGGTGTTGAAGACGACTATCCCTTTTTCGGAGCAGGCATCAAGGGGGATGTTGTTGACCCCCGAACCCGCTCGGCCTATCGCCAGAAGGGATTCGGGCAGTTCCATATCGTGCATTTTGAAACTGCGCAGGATTATAGCGTCGGGATTCCTGACGCTGTCCCCTGTCTCATAGCTGTCGGGCTGGAAAACAGACAGCCCTTCTTCCGCGATCTTATTGAGCGTTAAAATTTTATACATATCATCCTCCTTGACGAATAACCCAATAATCTCAAATTCGCCAGCTTAAATCAATAATCCGGATTAAATTTTTTGAACATTTGTTATAATGCGGGATGATTTGACTGCGAATCGGTGAAGGAATTTATCAGGGAGGCGCGCAGCTATGCTGAAAGAGTATTTTAGACTTGATGAGCTGGGAACAAATGTAAGACAGGAGATCCTTGCCGGGATCACGACTTTCGTGACGATGGCTTATATCATCGTGGTCAATCCCGCCATTCTTGAGGCCGCCGGAATTCCATTCGGACCGTCTATGGTGGCGACTATTCTCAGCGCCTTCATCGGAACGCTCGCGATGGGACTTTACGCGAAAAGGCCCTTTGCCATCGCCCCCTATATGGGTGAGAATGCCTTTATCGCCTTTACGGTGGTCAAAGTTATGGGCTACTCGTGGCAGACGGCGGTGGGCGCGATCTTTATCGGCGGTGTTCTGTTTATTATT
>PHAM01000011.1 GCA_002841685.1 Elusimicrobia bacterium HGW-Elusimicrobia-2
CATATTTTCAGTCTCCCCCCGACGAGCGCCTGTTTGCGCGCCCCCAAAAATCCGCTTGTTTTCGCTGTTTTTTTCGCTGTTTTGGCGAACTCGGGTTAAGACAAAAAAGCGGGAAGGCAAAGAATTACGAATAACAAAAGAGTAGGGGGACGAAACCAATAGGAAACGTCCCTGTTGGTTGTTTAGTCCAGAGCCGCGGCTGTCTCAAGAGCGGATAGCATCGCGCCCGGCTTGGTTTTGAAACCGGATTTTTTAAGACCCAGCCACAGGCAGTTGAGAGCCATGAGGATGTCCGGGACGGTCACATAACCCATGTGCGCTATCCTGATGATCTTCCCCTTGTATTCCCTCTGGCCGTTGGCGAATCTCACGCCGTATTTTTCGCAGATGTGCTCTATGAGTTTGGAACCGTCTATGCCTTCCGGCACCTTGACGGCCGTTATGCCGTTTGAGGGAGCTGACGAGAAAAGCTCAAGCCCCATTTCAACAACGGTCTTACGGGCGATCTGAGCCATGTTTTTGTGACGCGTTATGACATTGTCAAGGCCTTCTTCCTCAAGCATCTCCAGAGCTCTGTTGAGCTGATAAATGAGATTTACGGCCGGCGTCCAGGGGGTCTGTCCTTTTTCCCCGTAAGTTTTCGCGTGGACGAGGGAGAAGTAAAAACTCGGAAGATCGCCTTTGCCTATTTTGTCGTCAAGCCCCTTCCTCACGGCGATGAAGGCCAGTCCCGGCGGCATCATGAGGCCTTTCTGAGAGCCGCTCACGCAAACATCCACATTCCATTTATCCATATGAAATTCTTCAGTCAGCAGGCCGCTGACGGCGTCGACGATAAGGAGAGTGTCTTTCGGCACCATGTCTCCGAGGGATTTAATATCATTTACGACGCCGGTAGAGGTTTCTCCGAGCTGACAGAGGACGGCTTTATATTTTTTCTCTTTGATCTTTGCTTCCACATCGGATATCTTGAAAGATTCTCCCCACGGGTATTCCAGCACATCCGGCACGAGGCCGTAGGTTTTCACTATATTGACCCATCTTCGCCCGAAAGCTCCCGTGTTGAGCACGAGAACATTATCGTTGCGCGAAAGGAAATTAACGACCGCCGTTTCCATTCCGCCGGTGCCGGAAGATGTGAGGATGAAAATGTCGCCTTTGGTGTCAAATGCCCTGCCGAGCCCCTTTGTGGCTTCTTCCAGCATCACTGAAAACTCTTTTGTGCGGTGATGGATCGTTCTTTTCGCTCCTGCCAGCAGTATCTCCGCCGGCACATTGGTGGGCCCTGGTGAAAATAAAATTTCTTTTTTCATTGTATTCCTCTTTTTTTATCAGGCTCTTGCGGGAACAAAGGTTTTTATTTTCCCTTCTCCCCGCGCTTTCGCTTCGGCCTTTTTTTTCTTTGGCCGGTTATTTCGCTCGATAGCGATTTTTATAACCTCATCTATTGTTTTCACGGGGATAATTTCCAGCCCTTTTTTTACATTATCAGAAAACTCCTCGATCTCCGCGCTGTTTTTATCAGGTATGACAACCATTTTTATTTTTTCACGGAACGCCGCGAGAGCTTTTTCTTTAAGCCCCCCTATCGGCAGCACTCTTCCGGAAAGCGTTATTTCTCCCGTCATGGCGAGGTCTTTTCTGACCGGTTTTTTGAGAATTGCCGACACAAGGGATATGGCTATTGTGATACCCGCCGACGGCCCGTCTTTTGGTATGGCCCCCTCTGGAACATGTATGTGTATGTCGCTGTTTTTCATAAAGTTTTCGGGGATACCCAGTTTTTTCGCGTTTGCCCTCAGATATGAAACCGCCGCCTGGGCGGATTCTTTCATGATATCGCCGAGCTGGCCTGTCAGTATGAGGTTGCCTTTTCCTTTCATCAGAACGGTTTCAACGCTCATAACTTCGCCACCTACTTCCGTCCAGGCCAGTCCGCAGACAACGCCGATACTGTTGACCTTTCCCTCATCGTGCCTGTATTTTTCATAACCGAGCAGTTCCCTCACGATTTTTTTGTCTATGGTTACAGGGCTTTTTAATTTTTTCTGCACAAGTTTTTTGGCTGTTTTCCTCAGCACCGTGGCGATCTGCCTTTCAAGGTTCCTGACGCCCGCTTCCTGGGTGTAGGAATCCATGATGTATTCAACAGCCAGGTCGCTGAATGCGATCTTATAATTTGTCAGTCCGTTTTCCCTGATCTGTTTGGGTATCAGAAAATTTTCGGCTATGCCTATTTTTTCCGGCTGGGTGTAACTGGGAAATTCTATTATCTCCATCCTGTCTTTGAGCGCCGGAATGATGGTATAGGTGGTGTTGGCCGTGGTGATGAACATTATGTCGGAGAGGTCAAAGGGGGTGTCAAGATAATGATCGGAAAAGCAGTTGTTCTGTTCGGGGTCCAGCACTTCCAGGAGCGCCGACGAGGGATCGCCGCGGAAATCCTGCCCTATCTTGTCTATCTCGTCTATAAGAAAGACAGGGTTTTTTGAACCGGCTTTCCTAATCGACTGGATTATTTTTCCGGGCATTGAGCCTATATAAGTCCTGCGGTGCCCGCGTATCTCGGCTTCGTCTCTGACGCCGCCCAGCGATATCCGCACAAATTCTCTTCCCATGGCATGCGCAATGGAGCGGGCAAAAGAAGTTTTTCCCGTGCCGGGAGGGCCGGTGAAGCAGAGTATGGGGCCTTTGATTTTTTTGTTGAGCTTGCAGACGGCCAGGTACTCCAGCACCCGTTCCTTTGATTTTTTAAGCCCCCAGTGCTCGGCCTCAAGGACCTTCTGCACATTGTCAATGTTCATGTTGTCCGTAGTTTTTTTATTCCATGGCATGGAGATCATCCAATCTATGTAAGTGCGCACAACCGTGGATTCGGGCGAAAAGGGCATCATCTTTGACAGCCTTTCAAGTTCTTCCTTCACCTGTTTTTTGGCCTGCGCCGGCATTTTGGCTTCTTTTATTTTTTTCAGATAATCCGAATACTCTTTATTCGGGCTGTTTTTGTTGAGCTCGTCCTCAATCGTCTTCATTTCTTCGGAAAGAAAATATTCGCGCTGATTCTTCTGTATCTTGCTGTGCACTTTTTCATGTATGTCTTTTTTAACCAGCATGAATTCCCGTTCGGACACGAGCATTCTTATAAGTTTCATCACCATGTCGCCGGGGTTGCTGTTTTCAAGCAGCTTCTGCTTTTCCGCCACGCTTCCGGGCATATAGCCTATGATCAGGTAGATTATTTTCGCGGGCTCGTTTATGGAAAGTATGTCATCTATGATCTCTTTCGGTATCTTGCCGGCCAGCTCGCTGTATTTCTTGAACTCGGCTATCAGCGCCTCAAAAAGAGCGTCCGTTTTCGGCGAGGCCGGCAATTTGAGGGGCAGAGGGGTGATATTGCCGGTCCACAGGCCCTCGCTGTCGGAAAGGGTTTCAAGCTTCGCGCGCTCTATTCCCTCTATGAGTATTTTATAACCCCCGGAGTTTTCCTTTATCGACTGAAGGATCTTGCCGACGCAGCCCACGGAATAAATATCCCCGAACTGGGGATCATCTTTCTGCGGGTTTTTCTGAGCCGTGAAAAATAGATATTTGTCGCCCTCAAGGGCTCTTTCAAGCGCTTTTTTTGATTTTTCCCTTCCCACAAAAATGGGCATTCTGTTAAAAGGCAGAATAACCGTGTCTTTTACCGCTACCACCGGCATGTCTGTATAAATCATCGTATAACCTCCGGTTATTTCCTGTCTTTGATCACTTCATCGACAATACCGTAGGCAAGAGCCTCGTCGGCCGTCATAAAATAATCTCTTTCCGTGTCTTTTTCTATTTTGTCTACGTTGTGCCCCGTGGATTTGGCGAGTATTTCGTTGAGCCGCTGCTTCATCCTCAGTATTTCCTTCGCCTGAATGCCTATGTCCGTCGCCTGGCCCTGTACCCCGCCCAGAGGCTGGTGTATCATTATCCTGGCATTCGGCAGAGCCCTGCGTTTGCCTTTCAGTCCGCAGGAGAGTATTACAGCCGCCATTGACGCTGCCTGCCCGAGGCAGTATGTGGCTATCGGGTTGTGTATGAAGTTCATCGTATCCAGAATGGCCAGGCCGCTGGTGACGATGCCTCCGGGATTGTTGATGTATATGGAAATCTCTTTGTCCCTGTCCTGCGATTCGAGGAAAATCAGTTGGGCTATGATGAGATTGGCCATGCTGTCGTCTATGGGTGCACCGAGAAATATGATTCTTTCTTTCAGTAGCCGTGAAAAAATATCATACGCCCTTTCTCCCCTGTCGGTGGCTTCCACTACCATTGGAATGAGCATTGAGTGAGCGTTCATTTTACATTACCCTCCCTGATTATAAAATCAAAAATTTTATCAGTCAACAGCGCGTCTTTCATTCCGGTCGTGGACGACGAATAATTTTTCCCGAGTTTCTCTTTCAGTTCTTCAACCGTGACCGTTATGTTTTCCTTTTCGGCGATTTTGCCGAGGATCAGGGATATCCTTAAGTTTTCACCGGCTGTTTTTTCTATCTGGGGCCCAACAGCTTTCATGTCCTGTCCGGGGTACTGTTCGCTCAGATGTCCGCTCAATGATTTTTTTTCTTCCTCAAGGAGTGACGCGGGGAGTTCAAAATTGTTTTTTTTCAGCAGCGCCGCGGTTATCTGCTCCCTTACGCTCCTGTGTTTTTCGGATTCTTTTTCCATAACCATGCGCTTTTTGAGCGATTCCCGCAGATCAGGGAGGTTTTTCGCCCCGAAGAGCGACGCGAAGCTGTCATCGAGCTCAGGCAGTTTTTTTTCAAAAATTTCGGTTATGAGGATGAGGTATGTCACTTCCTTGCCGGCGAATTCGGCGGGTTTAAAATCTTTATCGGCGGTGAATTTGATTTCCCCGGTCTCGCCTTTCTTCAGTTTCAGTATGTCCGGCCAGAGAGGCGGGAATATTTTCTTCTCGTCGAGTTCGGCGGTGAGGTTTTTCCTGCTCATTTTTTTCTGTGTTTCGCCGCCGCATATCACCCCGAGGTCGTATTTAATAAACAGGCCTTTTTTCGGTTTTGAGAGCTCTGTTTTTTCCAGGGAGAAGGCCTTTTCCCGCAGCTTCTGCAGGGCTTGTTCCGCTTCCTCGTCACTAACAGAAACGGAGGGCTCCTTTATGCTTATTTTTTTGTAGCCGCCCGCTACGAATTCAGGCATCACTTCTACTTCCACGGAGAATTTAACCGGTTTATCGCCATCCCACTTGAATTCAGTGAGCTTTGCCGGCGCGACAGGGATTATTTTGTTCTCATCACATGCCTGATAAACCTTTTTTGACAGGAGATAGCTCTCCTGGGCGTTCCTGATGTCTTCGCCGAAATCTTTTTCTATGAGGGCGACGGGGGCTTTTCCCGCGCGGAAACCCTCTATCCTCACCGATTTGCTGATCCTCTGCACCGCGAGTTTGCGCGAATCAGCGGCGCTCGCCGCGTCTATAATGAAATCCAGTTGTTTTACAGTTTTACTCTTCTCCGAAATTTTTACGCCTTCCACTTAATAACCTCCGTTAGGCCAATAGTAACCGTCCCCATTGGCCGTTTCAAAATCTGACAATACATCATCACTCGCGAGCGCAGGCCTCTACAAAATGCCGGAGAGAGGACTCGAACCTCCAAGCCCTGAGGCACATGGTCCTAAGCCATGCGTGTCTGCCAGTTTCACCACTCCGGCCAGCTCATTGATTTAACAAATAAGTTGCAAAAAGTAAAATAGTTTCGTAGAATAGCATATAATTATGGCAACTGAAACATCTCCCATCAAACCCGGCGAAAGGATACTGAGCTACGCTTTTCTTTTCCTGCTCTCGGCATCGGTGATCGCCGCGCTTTTCAGCTCCCGGCACGAATATGACGAAGCTTCGGGTTTCGCCGGAAAAGACAAAATAGGGCTTGTTAAAATATACGGCATGATATCCGTGGTGCCGCCCGGCGGCGGCACGCTCTTCAGCCTCCGCGGCAGCGACAGATGGGTGGAGCAGATCTCATCACTGCGAAAAGAAAAGGTGAAGGCTCTTGTCATAAGGATCAATTCCCCCGGAGGCACGATCGGTGCCTGTCAGGAGATCGTGGAAGAGATAATGAAATGCCGGGCGGCGGGCATACCCGTTATCGCCTCGCTCGGCGATGTCGCCGCCTCAGGCGGTTATTATGTCGCGTCCGTGTGCGATGCCATATATCTCAATCCGGGCACGATCACCGGATCCATAGGCGTGATAATGGGCTCTTCCAACTGGGAGGAGCTGCTGGAAAAAATAGGGATCAAGCCGGATGTCGTCAAAAGCGGCAAATACAAGGACATGGGCGCCTATTACAGAGAAATGACCCCGGAAGAGAGAGAGCTTCTTCAGGAAATGATAGATGACGCTTACGGGCAGTTCTTAAAAACGGTCTCGGTTGGGAGGAATATCCCGGTGGAAAAACTCAAAGGTCTTGCCCAGGGGCAGGTCTTTACCGGAGCCCAGGCCATAAAACACGGCCTCGCCGACAAGAGCGGAAATCTTAACGCCGCCATTGACGCCGCCAAGGAACGGGCGGGAATAAAAGGGTCTGTTAAAATAATAGAGGGCGGGACAACGATGGAGAGGTTCTTCGGCATTGTGCCGGAGGTGCCGCAGGGCTCTCTGTCCACGCTCCCTGAATTTTTCAGGAAACTGATGTTATGACAGCGGGGAATTTTTATTCCATTATGTTTTCTCCGGGGATTTCATGGGAAGCCGACAACTGCCGGGATTCGTTTTCCGCCTCGGCGCTTTTTTTTATAGCCTGCCGCTTTTTCCAGTTCACGGCCTTCAGTTTCGCGAGCGCCGATTTTATCCTGTTTTTACCGGTTATTTTTTTTGAATGGCTGGCGAGCGCCGCGATCCTTCATTTTTTTGCGCATTCTTTCGGCGGCAGGGGCTCGGTGACGGACTTTTTCAGGCTGCTGCCTTTCGCTGAACTGCCTTTTCTTTTTCTGCCGGCCGCTAAAATACTGGCGTCTTCGATCTTATCGTCATTTACAGGGGCTTTTACCCTCATGGCCGTTATGATCTATGTCTGGAGTTTCACGCTGAAGATCAAGGTGATGATGTTTAATTACCGGCTTTCTTCCGCCGGCGCCCTTGCCGCTTTTGCCGCGCCGGCGCTGATAGTGTTTATTCTCAGCGCGGCAGCGCTATTTTTGCGCGCCGCAGTTCTGCTGATATGATAAGGGTCTCAATAGCGGGAGTCACAGGTTTTACGGGAGAAGAGCTCCTTAAAATACTTTTGAGGCATCCCGAAGTTTCCGTAAAACATCTTATTTCCCGCACACCGGGATTGAAAATATCCGATATACAGAAGACCTGCCGCTGTGGTCTTGAAACCGAGAAACTGACAGCGGCCGTCATCGATGACAGTGACACGGTTTTTCTCTGTCTGCCGCACACGGAAGCCGCTCCGACCGCTATGAGATTTTATGAAAAAGGGAAAACCGTCATAGACCTAAGCGCTGATTTCAGGCTGAAAAACGCCCTCGTTTACAGAAAAACCTATGACGCCGTTCATCCCTTTCCGGGCCTGCTTTCCAAAGCCGTTTACGGTTTGTGCGAATTCAACAGAGAAAAAATCAAAGGCGCCCGGTTGATCGCCAATCCGGGCTGCTATCCCACGGCCACTTTACTGGCCGTGATCCCCGCTTTACGGGAAAGGCTCTGTGAGGAGAAAAACATAATAGTGGACGCCAAAAGCGGTATTTCGGGCGCGGGGAAAAAACTCGCTAAAGAGTATCTCTATTACAACGCCAACGCCTCCTGCCGGGCCTATAAAGCCGCCTGCCACCGCCATCAGAGCGAAATAGAAGAGGAGATACTTTTGCTCGCGGGGAAGGAAGCGGGGCTCACCTTTGTACCACACCTTATTCCGCAGGACAGGGGCATGATAGTCACAATTTATATGAGGATGAAAACGCCTCTGCGCCCGGAAACCGTTGTTTCCGCGTATAAAAAGTTTTATAAAGGCGAGAAATTCGTCACCGTTCTGCCCGCAGGCGTTCAGCCCGCGACAAAGGATGTGACCGGCACGAACAATGCCCGTATAGGCATCGCCGTTGACGCGAAAGCGGGCATCCTTATTGTGACTTCCGTGATAGACAACCTGGTGAAAGGCGCTTCGGGCCAGGCCGTGCAGAACATGAATATAGCTTTCGGTTTTGATGAGGAGACGGCTTTATGAAAAAAACATATTTTCCGGACGGTTTCCCCGCCGGTTTTCTTATAGGCGGCTGCGCCTGCGGTATGAAGAAAGAAGGGAAGGATATGGGAGTGATCTTCTGTCCCGGCGGGTTCAAAGCCGTGGGGATCTTCACGAAAAACCGTTTTGCCGCCGCTCCTGTCATCATAAGCCGGAAACATCTGCCCGGCGGATACGTGCTGGTGGCTAATTCAAAATGCGCGAATGCCGCAACGGGCAAGAGGGGTTTTCGCGACGCTATGGAGATCTGCTCCTTTGCAGCCCGGCGCTTCGGGGTGAAAGCGGATGAGGTGCTCGTGGCTTCCACCGGCGTTATAGGCGCTTTTCTGCCCGTGGCTAAAATAAAAAAGGGAATAAGCTCATTGCAAAAATCCTTCCTGAAAAATGTTCCCGCGCCGAATGATTTCGCCGACAGCATCATGACGACCGACACCATTAGAAAAATATCTTCCTCCGGGAATTTCTGGGCCTGTGCCAAGGGCTCCGGTATGATAAACCCGGACATGGCCACATTCCTGTGTTTCATTCTCACCGACGCGCGCATAACGCCCGGCATGAGAAAAATATTTCGGGAAGAGGCGGATGTTTTCAACAGGATGTCGGTGGACGGTGAAATGTCAACCAATGATTCCGTTTTTTTGATCTCGTCTATGAAAAAAACAATTCCCGAACCCGAATTCAGAAAAGGCCTTTCAGCCGTCTGTTCGGACATAGCCGCGAAGATAATAAGCGACGGTGAGGGCAGAAAGAAAGTCATAAAGGTGAGTGTCTCCGGAGCCAGGACCGAGGCCGAAGCCCGGCGTCTGGCGGATTTTCTCTCTTCGTCCCCGCTTATCAAAACGGCGTTTAACGGCGAAAGCCCGAACTGGGGCAGGATACTTTCCCGCACGGGAGCCTCGGATGTGGCCATGAACACGGAAAAGCTCGCTGTTTATATATGCGGTCATCTTGTCTACCGCGGCGGGCCCGTGCGTTTTGACGATAAGAAATTGCGCTCTCTCCTGCGGGAGCAGGAGGTGTCCTTTCAAGTGGATCTTGCGAAAGGACATGGAGAATGTGTTTTCGCCACAACGGATTTCAGCGAGGAGTATGTTAGAATCAATGCGGGGTACCTGTCATGAAAAAAATATCAAAAAAAACAAAGGACATCGTCGTGCCCGTCCTCACGCGGGGGGCTAAGTGCGATGTTATAAAAGTAGAGGACGCTCTTTCCGGAGAGCAGTTTGACCGGATAGTGGATATCGTCAAATCCGGAGGGATAGCGATATTCCCGACGGATACGGTTTACGGTATAGGCGCGTCCATCAAATTCAGAGACAGCATTGAGAAGATATACCGCCTTAAAAAAAGGCCCAGGAAAAAAGAGATTGGTCTGCTCATATCCTCATGGAGGGAATCGTCTCATCTTGTGGGAAGGGTCAGCCAGAGGGTGCGGATGCTGATGAAAGAATACTGGCCGGGCCCGGTGACGCTCGTTCTTTCATCCCGGGCCGGCACTAAGGCCTTGCGTGTGCCGAACCACAAATTCGCGCTCAAACTCCTTTCGGCTGTCGGGCCCATGGCTGTCACCTCGGTCAATATTTCGGGAAAGAAACCAGCGAGCGATTTTGGCGATGTTGACATCAATTTTTTAAAAGGCGCGGATATAGCGGTAAAAGAAGAAAAGCCTCTCAGCGGTCTCCCGTCATCCATTCTGGATCTTACCGGCGGGGAGATAGAAGTTCTCAGAGACCGGGAATAATGCTCTCTCCCGTACTCTTTGTCTGCACGGGCAACACCTGCCGTTCTGTTATGGCTGAGGGTATTTTCAAAAAAAACGCTCCGGGTTTAAAGGCGTCTTCCGCGGGGACTGCGGCAAATCCGTCCTATCGCATTTTCGGGGTGCTTGAGGAGATTTTGGATAAAGAGGGCATCCCTTGCAAAAATCATGTGTCAACGCAGGTGACAAAAGAAATACTGGCTGATGCCGTTCTTGTGCTGTGCATGGAAGACCGTCATGCGGATTATATAAGAGAAAAATTTCCCTTTGCATCCGGCAAGGTTTTCCTCCTGTCGGAATACGCCGGAGAAAAAGGGGAAATACCGGATCCCATAGGTTCGGGGAAAGAGTTTTACAGGAAAACTTTTGATACAATATCCGCTCTTGTGATAAAGATAATAAGGCAACCCGGAGGAAAGCGAAATGTTTGAACATCTGAAAAACAGCGATAAAGAAGTGTATGACATAATAGAGAGAGAGCACCGCCGTCAGGAGGACAATCTTGAGATGATAGCATCCGAGAATTTCGCGTCTTTCTCCGTGCTGGAGGCGGCATCGTCTTTTTTCACCAACAAATACGCGGAGGGCTATCCCGGCAAAAGATATTACGGCGGCTGCCTTTACTGCGATGAGATAGAGCTGATGGCCATTGAAAGGTGCAAACGCATTTTCGGCGCCGAGCACGCTAATGTACAGCCGCTTTCCGGCACAGCCGCGAACATGGCTGTTTATTTCGCCGTTCTGGAACAGGGGGACAGCATCCTGAGCATGGACCTCGCTCACGGCGGGCACCTTTCGCACGGTCATCCGCTCTCATTTTCAGGACGGTTCTACAAGATCATACCCGCCAAAAACAACTTGGAAACAGGGCTTATAGATTATGAGAGAATGGAAAAACTCGCGTTGGAAAACAAGCCGAAACTGATAATCTGCGGAGCCTCGGCCTATCCGAGGATCATAGATTTTAAAAGGTACAGGGAAATAGCCGATAAGGCGGGGGCATATCTGATGGCGGACATAGCTCACATCGCCGGTCTCGTGGCCGCCGGCGAGCATCCGTCTCCGTTCCCTTTTTGCGATTTTGTCACCACGACCACGCACAAAACCCTCAGGGGGCCGAGGGGCGGGGTGATAATGTCGAAAAAAGAGCACGCCGCCATTATTGACCGCCAGGTTTTCCCGGGAATACAGGGAGGCCCGCACATGCACATAATAGCCGCCAAGGCCGCGGCTTTCGGCGAAGCCTTAAAGCCGGAATTCCGCAGTTATCAGCGGCAGATTGTGAAAAACAGCAAGGCGCTGGCGGCAGGCCTTCTGAGAAACGGTTTTACGCTGGTCACCGGAGGAACGGATAATCACATGGTGCTCGTTGATTTAAGGAACAGGAATATGACGGGTAAAACCGCGCAGAATATTCTTGAAGACGCGGGCATAACCGCCAACAAGAACTCAATTCCCGGCGATCCGGAAAAACCCTTTGTAACATCCGGCATCAGGCTCGGAACACCCGCCGTTACAACACGCGGCATGAAGGAAGCGGAAATGACCCGCATCGCCGAATTTATAAACCGGGCGGTGGAAGCGGGTGAAAACAAAAAAGCCCTCAATGCCATCAGGGATGAAGTGAAAACCATGACGGCGGATTTCCCGATATATAAAAGCGAATGATCTATCTGGCGGCTTTTTTCATACCGATGCTGTTTCTCCTTATTTTTGAGCCGGCTTTTATCAATTTCGCGGAGAAAAAACGAGTTTACGACAAACCCTCGAGCAGAAAGATACACACCCGCCTGGTTCCTTTGTGGGGAGGGCTGGGGATATGGATCAGCGTCTGGGCGGGCCTGGCGCTGCTTTATTTCATTTCGGATGAAGTGAAACTTCTGCTTGCCGCGAATTTTTCGGCGGTCAACGGGGTCTTCCTCGGGAGCCTCATAATACTCATAACCGGCATGGCTGATGACCGCCAGGCGGTCAGTCCGACGGTAAAACTTCTCGCTCAGACAATAGCGGTTATGATGGTGCTGATGTACGGGGTGGAGATCACCGGTTTCAAGATACCGTTCATGAATTATGTGATGTTCCCGCGGCTGGGTTCTATAATAATCACGGCGCTGTGGATGCTCGCTTTCACCAATGTGATAAATCTTATAGACGGCGTGGACGGCCTCGCCTGCGGCATTTCGGCGATCGCGGCTTTTACCTTTTCAATTGTGATCATCATTGAGGCGTCTTTCGGCCTTCTTCCCGGCGGCAGTTTTTTTGCGCTGCTTTCTCTTCTCCTTTCCGGCGCCTGCCTGGGTTTCCTGTATTTTAATTTTCCGCCGGCCGGCGTTTTTCTCGGCGATTCGGGAAGCCTTCTCCTCGGTTTTTTTCTGGGCATAATAGCCATTCAGGGGATGCTCAAGCTCACCGCCGCCATAGCGCTGGTCATACCGATCATGGTTGTGGCTCTGCCTATTTTTGATGTTGTCTCCGCGATAATAAGGCGCTCCCGCGCGAATGTGCCCATAATGAGGGCGGATTCGGAGCACATCCACCACAAGCTCCTGAAGGGGGGCTGGTCTTCAAGGGAAGTGTCGCTGCTCATGTACAATCTGACGCTGATCCTTTCCATCATCGCGATAATGGCCACAATTTTTTCGATCAAAAGGTAAATGAGAAAAAAAATAATCCTGACTTTCGGTACGAGGCCGGAAGCGATAAAGATGGCCCCTGTGTACCTGGCGCTAAAAAAAGACAGCGCTTTTTCGGTGAAACTGGCCCTGACAGGGCAGCACAGCGATATGCTGGATGAGGCGCTTGATATCTTCGGCATGAAGCCGGAGTACAATCTTAATATAATGACCGCAGCGCAGAGTCTTGCCGATATCACATCCTCGGCGGTCAAACGCCTGGACGCTGTTTATCAAAAAGAAAAGCCGGACATGGTGCTCGTCCATGGCGACACATCAACGACATTCGCCTCGGCGCTGGCGGCTTTTTACAATGGTATTCCATCAGCGCATGTGGAAGCCGGCCTGAGGACGGGTGATAAGAATGAGCCCTTTCCCGAGGAGCTGAACAGGGTGTTAACCGACAGCATCTCGGATATACTGTTTCCGCCCACGAAAGGAGCTCTGCGCAACATCAAAAGAGAGGGGCTGCGGCCGGCGCTTGTTTCGGTGACGGGAAACACCATAGTTGACGCGGCGGGCATGATATCCCGGGATGAGAGTGCCGTGACAGATTCAGTCCGTCGTCTGGCGGAAAAGCCGTTTGTGCTTTTTACAATGCACAGGAGAGAGTCGTGGGGAAAACCCATGGAGGGTGTTTTTGATTTTTTGAAAAAGTATTTTACATCCGCGAGGGGCGTGAATGTCGTTTATCCGGTGCACCCCAATCCGGCCGTTAAAAACACGGCCGAAAAAATTCTGGGGCTTTCCGATAATATTATTTTAACCGCGCCGCTTAATTACCGCGACCTTATTTATCTTTTGAAAAACTGCCTTTTCGCGGTGACGGATTCAGGCGGCATACAGGAAGAGGCTCTTGTTTTCGGTAAGAAAGTCGTGCTTTTGAGAGAACGCACGGAGCGGCCGGAGGGTGTCACCGCGGGCTTTGTTAAAGTCGCGGGGACGGCTCCCTCAAAAATCCGCTCGTGCATCAGCGGACTGCTGAAAGACAGTGCCGCCAAAAAAACTTTCAGGAATCCTTACGGCGACGGCAGGGCTTCCGAGCGGATAGTCAGGGCGCTGCGGAAGTATTTTGAGCTTCCTGCTACAACGCGAATCAGGGATTTTGAATAAGGGGGATGATTATGAACAACAGATGGGTCATAAAGGTAGCGGCGCTGGCGGCGGTCATGCTTTTTCCTTTGTTCCTGCGCGCGCAGGATGTGAGGGAACTGATGAGAGAAAAAAAATGGACTGCCGCAAGGGCGCGGTGCGAGGAACTCCTTAAAGAGAATCCTTCGGACGCGGGGCTTCTGATAAGCGCGGGGATATGCGCTGTCAATCAGAGGAATTATGCCGCGGCGATAGAACATCTTTCGCGCGCCTCGGAAATAAGTCCGAAAAAATTCCTCCCGGCTTATCTCCTGGGAGTGATATACGAGGAGACGGGTAATCTGTATAAAGCCCGCGCGTATTTTGAGAAGGCTCTTAAAAACGCAAAAGATAAAAAAGCCAAGGACCGCGCCGAGAAACATCTGGACAATGTTTCTGAGGCCATCGGGGAGGGAAGATGAAACTCAATTCATGGGGGATCCCCGCGGCGCTTTCTTTTTCGCTGATCTGCGGCTGTTATCCGCGGGCCAACTGGAAAAAAGATTATGATTATAAAAGCCTGCGCAATATAGCCGTTGCCCGTCTTGACAGCCCGGAAGATAACGCCTCCTCCGGCGGAGCCGTGAGGGATATGATATCAAGCTATCTCATCGAGAGCGGCGTCAAGGTCGTGGATTCCAAGGTCTTTGATAAGATGATGCAGAATGCCGCCCCGAAGAGCGACGCACTCTTCGCTCAGATCGGCAATCTCGCCGGAGCCGATGCCATTATAGACGGGAGCGTCCTGCGCTGGCAGGAAGAGAAGGAAGAGCGGGTTTATTACACCGGCCCCGACGGAAAAGTCTCTTATGAGACGGCTTTTTACAACGCCAAAGTTGATATCACCCTTCGGCTGATAGATGTGAAAACGGGAGAAGTCGTGTGGGCAAACAGTGATTCCTACGAATCTTTTGACATAAGGCACACGATGGAAAGCGCGGTTTACACGACGATGCGGCCGCTGAAAAAACTGCTGCTCGATTAGAGTTGTCCTTGCGGACAAATTAGCTAAAACCGCGGCTGTTGCATATTAGGGTTTTTTTTTATATTTTAGCAGGGGAGATGATTCGGACGGCCGCCCGCTCAGGCGGGAGGAAAGTCCGGACTTCACAGAGCACGGCATCCGCCGAAAGGCGGAGGTCCGCCGAAAGGCGGATACGGAAAGTGGCACAGAAACCAGGTACGGGCCCGCATAATGCGGGTGCCGTAGTGAAAAGGCTAAACCCTGCCGGAAGCAAGGCCAAGCAGTCCCGTTGTTTTTCTTCGCGGAAAAACGCAAGCTGCTCGTTTGGAATACGGGACGGGTAGGCCGCATAGATGAATGGCCGTTAGAACAGAATCCGGCTTATGGAATCATCTCCCCCGAGAATAAAGGAGGAAAAATGGGAAGGGATATGGTAAATCTGATTTTCATCAGCGTCATCCTTTTTTTGTCTTTGTGGGAAACGGCGGGAATATATTTGGCCCGGACAAGGGGCTTGACGCGCAATGTTTCAAGGCTGCTCACGCATTCTCTCATCCTCACCTTTTCGGTTGTGGCCCTGATACAGATCCTTTTCTGGGAAGACGCCCTGAACTCTCTTTTCAGGCAGACCGTCGCGGCTCCGGTGGCGGCGGTTCTGTTTTTCATGTTTGTCCTGTCATTCGCCGAGTCTTTCTCAGCCGCGAAAGCGAGATTGACAGGCCTGACAAAGAATATTTCAAGAACACTCACTCATGGAATCATATGCGTTCTGGTTGGCGCTCTCTTTTTCAGAATCATCTGATTTTGTCCCCACAGGCTTCTGTTTTTACATCTTGCGCGGGTTTTGAAATTATGTTAACATTTCGCAGTTTTTAAGGAGGTTCAGGATGAACATTTATGTTGGTAATTTGGCATGGGGTATGGCGGACGAAGACTTGAAGAGCGCTTTTGAAGAGTTCGGCGAAGTCACTTCCGCGGTGGTCATTAAAGACAAATTCACGGGACGCTCAAGAGGTTTCGGATTTGTTGAGATGACTTCAGAAGAAGCGGGCGACAAGGCTATTGCCGCTCTTAACGGAAAAGATCTGAAGGGAAGAGAGGTTAAAGTAAACAAAGCAAAACCCCGCGAAGAGAGATAAATTTTCGCGCGACACATATTTCGTAACACAAGGTTTACACCGTTTGTTTGAAATGCCGCGGAGAGGAATAATATCTTCTCCGCGGTTGTGTCATTTACGGGCTTGTTCAAAAGCCCTCATCATTTTCACTTTCCGCAATTCCTGAATTTCACACAAATTCCGCGATCTAAATAATTGTCTCCGGATACCGTCTGAGGCAATGTCTTATTCTGTTAAAAATCCGGTTAATTTTTCGGTTAATTTTTCGCGGCTTTTTCAAGTGCGGGGAAAGTGCTACAATATCATCTTATGAAATGTTTGATAATAGGACACCGGGGCGCGAAGGGACTTGCGCCCGAGAACACTCTCAAGGCTTTCAGGATAGGCCTTGAAAGAGCCGATGCTGTTGAGTGCGATGTGAGGCTCACAGAGGACGGTTTGCTCGTGGTGATACACGACGGGAGCCTCATAAGAAGGGCCCGCGTGCGGGGCATGGTTAAAGATTTCACGATGGCCGAGCTGGCCGCTTTTGACGCGGGTTTCGGCGAAAAATTTCCGTCCCTGGAAGATGTTATCAGGCTGGCCGCCTGTTCCGACAAGACGCTGATCATAGAGATAAAAACATTTGCGCGGGAGAATCCGCGTTTGCCGGCGGAAGCGCTTAAAAAGACGCTTTCGGCCTTCTCAAGTCTTCCAAAAATAATGATCTGCTCTTTCAATCATGAAACACTGAAACATTTCAGGAAGATCATGCCGGGAATAACGATAATAGCTACAATGAAAAAAGGTATGAGCGACGCCGAGATAGAAAAGGCCATTGACGATTTGTCGCCGGAGGGCGTGAGCGTTGAGTTCCGGGACTTGACTCCGGCGCTCGCCGCGAAAATAAAAGCCGGGGGTATGTTCCTGCAGGCCTGGGTTGTGAATGAGGACAAGGATTTCAGAAAAGTGGAGGCGATGGGCGTTGACTGGGTGTACACGGATTTTCCGGGGAAGTTCGGCAGATGAGAAATAAACTAACGGAAGGCTACATTCTAAAAGCCATTTTCATGTTGTCGTGGCCCGTGGTGGCGGCCAACATGCTCCAGACGGTTTACAATCTCACGGACGCTTTCTGGGTGGGGCGGCTGGGCGAGGCGGCCGTGGCCGCGGTTTCATTTTCCTTTCCCATTCTTTTTCTCCTCATATCCATAGGCGCGGGACTGTCAATAGCCGGTACGGTGCTGGTCGCTCAGTATAAGGGCGCCGGGGATGATGAGAGGGCAGGTTACATATCGGCCCAGACACTGCTGATGATAACAGGGGTATGTCTTTTCATATCCGCGGCCGGATATATTTTTACGCCCTTTCTGATCTCTCTGACGGGCGCGGAAGCCGAGGTGGTACCGGGCGCTGTTTCTTATCTTCGGGTTTCATTCGTGGGGCTGATATTCCTGTTCGCTTTTTTTGTTTTCCAGTCGCTCCTTCGCGGCGCGGGCGAGGTGAAGCTCCCCATGTACATCGTTCTTGCGACGGTGATACTTAATTTCGCCGCGGATCCGATATTTATAATGGGCTGGGGGCCCGTTCCGGCCTGGGGTGTGGCGGGGGCTGCGGTGTCGACGATATTAACGCAGGCCTTGGCGGCTATCGCGGCTTTGGCGATGCTGCTGAGCGGAAAATACGGCATAAAGATGAAGGCCGATTATTTCAGGCCGGACCAGGCTCTTATGAAAAAAATATTCCTGCTCGGCCTGCCGTCGTCTCTCGAGCATTCCGTCAGGGCTTTCAGTTTTACGCTCATGGTGTTTCTCGTCGGGGCATTCGGCACCGCCGCCGTAGCCTCTTACGGTATCGTCACGAGGCTCATAAGTTTTATAATCATGGCCGCCGTGGGTGTGGCCATGGCTACGACAACGCTTGTCGGCCATAACATCGGCGCGGGAAATAACCGGAGGGCAAAGAAAATAGCCCTGACGGCCTCGCTTTTCACCTTTGCCGTTATGACCATTGCGGGCGTTGTCTTCTGGTTTTATGCCGCGCCGCTGACGGCCTTTTTTATTTCAGGCAGCCCGGGTGTTGTAAAAGAGGGTTCGGATTTCATAAGAATAGTTTCGCTGACTTTCGGCTTTGCCGGCCTTCAGATAGTGCTGGGCGGAGCCTTCCGCGGTTCCGGCGACACTTTCGCGGCGATGCTCCTGACGATGCTCACATTCATCGTCCTGCGTTTTTTCAGCGCCTACGGACTCTCATTTTTCTGGGCGCAGAAAGGCATCTGGTGGTCTTTTCCCATAAGCAACATCGCCGGGGGCCTGGCCGCCGCGGCCTTTTTTGTCTGGGGCGGCTGGATGAAAAAAAACCTGACGGACGACTTTACCCTCAAGCGCGAAGAGCTTGAAGAAGCGCTTCCCCAAGAATAAAGAATATTAAGGACGTCCCCTTTTTCCTAAAATCGCTATCGTTTGCCTAAAGCGGTCCGCGTCTAACCTTGTTTAGACGCGGGATATTAATTATAATACGCAAATATGTGTTTGCGCTTATAATATAAGGGGGAGTCATGGGGTTAAAAATTTTGCTCGACGGACAACTGGTGGAAAAAGAAAACGCTAAAATATCCGTCTTCGATCACGGCCTTCTTTACGGCGACGGTATTTTTGAGGGAATAAGGGCATATTCTGGCCGGGTGTTCCGTATGAAAGAACACATAGACAGGCTCTACGATTCCGCCAAAGTCATAATGCTGGAAATCCCGGTGGATAAAAAGAAGATGGCAGCGGATATAAAAACAGTACTCCGCGCTAATTCTCTCCGCGACGGCTATATAAGGGTCGTTGTCACGCGTGGCGTGGGCGACCTGGGCCTCGATCCGCGAAAATGCCCGAAGGCCTCTTATTTCATAATAGCCGACAACATATCGCTTTATCCCGACGAGCTTTACAAAAACGGCCTTGAAATAGCCACGGTGTCCACGAGGCGCAATATCCCCGAATCGCTGAACCCCCGTGTCAAATCGCTGAATTATCTGAACAACATAATGGCGAAAATAGAAGGCACGCAGAGGGGCGTGGCTGAGGCTTTGATGCTGAATTCACAGGGTTATGTCGCGGAATGCACGGGAGACAATATTTTCATAATCAAAGAAGGTGTCATCACCACGCCGCCGGCCTCGGCCGGGGCTTTGCTGGGCGTCACACAGGAGGCGGTTATAGAGCTCGCGCGGAAAAGAAAGATAGAGGTAAGGAAAGAATTGTTCACCAGATACTGCGTGTTCACAGCCGACGAGTGCTTCCTCACAGGCACAGCCGCCGAGATAATACCGGTTGTAGCCCTTGACGGAAGAAAGATAGGCGACGGCAAACCTGGCTTGATCACGACGGGCCTTATCGCGGACTTCAGAAAGCTGGCCAACAGCACGGGCGAGGTAATATAACCCGGATTATCCGCGAATGAGAACATTTCTTGTCATCATTTTATGATCTGCGATATCTGTAAAGTCAATCCGGCCTCGGTGCATTTCACTTCTTTCCACGGCGGCGCTGTGACGAAGATGCACATCTGCCACAGCTGTGCCGTCAACATGGGGGTGTTTGACGTGAATATGCAGGAGAAGCCCTTTGACATCCTCGGCAAATTCCTTTCGGCGCTGGCTCTTCCCGGGACTGTGTCCGACCGGGAATGCCGCGCCTGCGGAAAAACACTCTCGGAATTCCGCGAAGACGGCAAGCTCGGCTGTCCGGAATGCTGGGAGACTTTTCGTGAAAACCTGGCACCGCTCCTCAAAAAGATACACGGTCACGCTCTGCACAAGCGAAGCGCCGAAAAAACAAAAGATACCCGTGCGAGCGCTCTTCAGAAAAAACTTCAGGAAGCAATCGGCAGGGAGGACTATGAAGAGGCCGCGAAGATCAGGGACAGGATCAAGGCGCTGAGGTGCAAAAAATGATCTTTTCGGATCTCGCCTCAAAAAGCATACGCTGGCAGAGCTCGGAGCCGGGAAGTCATTTTGTGTCCACGAGAGTCCGGTTCGCCCGGAATCTAAAGGATCATTATTTTCCCAACAGGGCCGGCGCCTCCGAGCAGCTCAAGGTACGCAAAGAAGTTTTTGAAGGGGTCAGCGGTATTCCCGGTTGGAAAGACGCCGCCAGGCTTGAGCTGGAAGAGCTGGATATAGTCGACAGAAAATTTCTCATAGAAAGGCATCTGGCCAGTTATGACCTCGTTTTTACGGATCGCGTGGCGGGGCTGGTAATGGGAGATGATGCCGCGATAATGGTGAATGAAGAAGACCATTTGAGGATACAGGTTCTCAGCCCCGGCCTTTCTCTTGAGAAGACCTTTGAGGAGGCCTCGGCCATTGAAAAGAAGATCCGCGCCGCCTTTGGTTTCGCCCGTAACGATGATTTCGGTTTTTTAACCGCCTGTCCGACAAACGCTGGTACAGGTTTGAGGATATCCTTTCTGGCGCATCTGCCGGCGCTCGTTTTGAGCGGTTACATAGGGGAAGTGATAGATTCGCTGGCCAGGGTGGGTGTGGCATCCCGAGGCGTTTACGGCGAGGCGACCAAGCCGCTCGGAGGATTTTTCCAGATATCCAATCAGGTGACGCTGGGTGTTTCCGAAAAGGATATAATTGAGAAACTCACGGCGATCTCCAAACAGATAGAAGGCGCGTCGGATAAGGCGATGGATGAGCTGGTCAGCAAAAGAAAAACGGAGCTGGAAGACAGGATATACAGGAGCTATGGAATTATCCAGTACGCCAGAAGGATTTCTTACGAGGAACTCATAAGCAGGATATCCGACATAAGACTGGGTTTGAGTATGGGGCTGGCTCTGCCGCTCGGCGGCGACAGATTGAACGATATGCTATTCCTCTCCCAGCCCGCTCACATAGAAGAGAGGAACGGCGCGCCCATAAGCGCTGATGAAAGAGATGAGAAGAGGGCTGGTTTTTTAAGGGAGATAATGGGGTGAAAACGCTACAGGATATTATAAAAACTTTATCTGATTACTGGGGGGATAAGGGCTGCGTCGTGGCCCAGCCCTACGATGTTGAGAAGGGCGCCGGCACATTCAATCCCATGACCTTTCTGAAGCTCTTTGATAAGGGGCCGTGGAGAACGGCCTATGTCGAGCCCGCCCGACGGCCGCAGGACGGAAGATACGGGGACAATCCCTTCAGGTTATACAAACATTTGCAGTTTCAGGTGATACTGAAACCCGCACCCGCCGATTCCCGGCTTCTCTATCTCAAGAGTCTGTCCAGGATAGGCATAGATATGAAGAAGCACGATATCCGTTTTCTTGAAGATAACTGGGAGTCGCCGTCTCTGGGCGCATGGGGCAGGGGCTGGGAAGTCCGCTGTGACGGCCTTGAGATAACGCAGTTCACATATTTCCAGCAGGCCGGAGGCATAGAGCTCGAGGATGTGCCGGTTGAGCTGACATACGGCCTTGAGAGGATAGCGATGTTCCTCCAGAAGAAAAAAAGCGTTTATGATATTGATTGGTCGGAAACGGTAAAATACGGGACGCTAAGGAAGGAGGATGAGAGGCAGTTCAGCGTTTATTATTTTGAGAAGGCCTCGGTTGAGGGCTTAAGAAAAGTCTGCGATTTTTATCGCGGGGAGCTGGAGATGCTGCTTGAAAACAAATTGCCTTTGCCGGCGTATGACTGCCTGCTCAACTTCTCGCACATCTTCAATGTCATCGACGCCCGCGGCGGCATAGATCACACAACGAGGGCGGACATGATAAAACAAATGAGAGGATACGCGAACAGGATAGCGCTGATGTATAAAGAAATAAGGGAGCAGTCATGAAAAGCGCCGATTTCCTCGTGGAACTCTGGGTGGAGGACATGCCTGTCGCCGTCCAGCTTGAGGCCGAATTCAAACTGAAAGAGGCGGTGGAGAATCTGTTCGGGCGGGAGAAAATATCGGGAAAATTCAAAAAAACATTTTCCTCTCCCCGCAGGATTGCCGTGTTATTTGAAAATGTGTCGCGTGATATAGAGGAGCAGAAGACCGCCATAAAAGGCCCGCCTGACAAGATCTCTTTTGATAGCGAGGGAAAGCCGTCTAAAGTGCTTGAAGGTTTCCTGAGTAAGTATTCCGCCGATTGCGCTGATATAAGGGTCAGGGAAACGGACAAGGGGAACTATGTCTTTCTGGAAAAGACCGTTCCCCCGAGAGGAAGCGTCGAGGTCATAAGAGAAAATATAGCGCTCGCTCTTGAAGGGATTAAATTTTCAAAAACTATGAGATGGGGCGCTCATTCTTTCCCGCGGCCGGTGAGAAATATTCTGGTGATGTTCGGGAAAAAAGCTTTGAAGCTGGACTGCTTCGGTATCCCCAGCTCTCAGACGAGCAGGGGTTTTATGGGAGAGAATATCAAAATAGAATCGCCCGCTCTGTATGAGAAAAATCTTAAATCTTCAAGGATTCTCCCGGACAGGAAAAAGCGGCGTGATTTTTTTGAGGAACAGCTTAAAGATGCTCTGCAAGCGCCTCTCCATTCAAAGCCATCGGCTGAATTAACGGAGGAAACCTCGGGTATCTGCGAATATCCCCGGGTTCTCACCGGAAGTTTTGACGAGAAGTTTTTGAAATTGCCGCCTGAATTTCTGAAGGTGACGCTTGAATTCCACCAGAAATGTTTCGCCGTTTATGACAAAAAAGGCATGGTCAACCAGTTCATATTCGTTGTTGACGGGGTTTCGGAAAACGCGCGGGAGATCGGGGCGAATTACGAAAGATGCGTGACTGCCCGTTTTGAAGACACAAAATTCTTCTGGGAGAACGACAGAAAGAAAAAACTCGTTGAATATTATGACGATCTTAAGCATGTCAATTACATGGGGAAATTCTCCACGCTTTACGAGAAAGCGGAAAGAGTGACGCGAGATGCTTCGGAGCTGGCTAAGGTCTATTGCCCGGAAGAAGAGAAAGATGTCGCGAAGATAGCGAAACTTCTTTACTGCGATATTGTCACAAAAATCGTGGGCGAATTTCCCGAGCTTCACGGTATAGCCGGGCAATATCTGGGAATGGGCGTTACGGACGATCCCGACGAGCTACCGGTCGGGTCACACACGCTGAGAGATGCGGTTACGCTGGAGACGCTGAATAATGTTTCCGCTGTCTGCGGACTTGCCGAAAGGCTCAACACGCTGAAATCATTTTTTTTCGCGGATATGATCCCCTCAACATCCAAAGACCCCTACGGTTTAAGACGTGTTGCTGACGGGGCGGTGAGGATACTAGCGGAAACGGAAGGCATTGATTTTAAACTGCCGGAAATCTTCACAGTTGTTTTTGACGACGTGGAAAAAGCAGTTTCGGAACAAGTGCGGAATTTTTTGAAAGAAAGATTCAAGCTTTATCTTGTCAAAGAAGGCATCCCTGCGGATATAGCGAATATGACCGAGACTAAATTTGATATTCCAAAAGAGGCCCGCTCTTTGTCAGTGGCGATAAGCGAAGCCCGGGGGAAACAGGAAGAGGCATTCTCCCATATCGCCGAGGCCGCAAAGCGCATAAGGAATATATTGAAGCAGGCGGAGAAGCTCAAAATAGAGCCCGCTGCCGTAAACAAGGAATTGCTCGCGGAGGCTGAGGAAAAGAAACTTTTTGATATTGCCTCGTCTTTGCGCTCGGAAATAGAATCTTATATGAACGAAAAAAAATACAAGCAGGCTTTGATGAGCCTTGTGACAGTTAAAGAACCTCTTGATCTGTTTTTTGAGAAGATAATGGTGATGGACAGGGACGAATCTTTAAGAGACAACAGGCTCGGACTGCTTCGGGATATTGACAGACTATTGTCAAGTTTTGGTAGATTTGATATATTAAATGCTATGGCATCAGATGGTGGTGCCGAAAGAATGTTGGAGTAGTAGAAGGAGGAGATGAAGATGAAGAAATTTTTTAGTTTAGTGGTGATGGCGATGTTCGCGCTGTCTTCTTTGGCGACCGCTGCGTCCGTGCTTGACGGATTGAAGCTGTCGGGAGAGGTGACGGTGAACAAGGTGTCGGTTAGCAACGAAACTGACGCAAACTCGGCGCTTGAGGACTACAGGAGTGAGTCCAGCGTAAGGACAATGATCAACATGGACATGCAGCTCGCCGATGACATGGACGCGAGAGTGGTCCTTACAAAAGACAACAGACAATTCGGCACAGGTTCAGAAGACCTTAACACGGTGCAGTCAGCCGTTTTCGCCGAAAACGCCTATATCAAGGTTCAGAAACTTTTTGACCTTGTTGACCTTAAAGTAGGCAGAATGTTCTACGGCGAAAGGAACTCCCTTGCCGTTTACTACGGCCCTGTCTATGATTATAGTCTTGGCGTTTCAGCCATTGACGGTTATCTTGCCACAGCGGAGATTGCTGGCATTAATGTTGAATATCTTGACGCGAAAATTGCGGAAGTCGGAACAACTACTGATTCCGATACAGATCTTCAGGGTTTGGTTTTGAGTCCTGTGTCAAAAATAGCTGACGTGATTTCGGGAAAATTTTATGCTTATAAATATGTGAACAATTTGGTGGGTGGAGCTATCCACGATCAAGACATTCTGCTTCTTTACGGCGTGAAAGCGTCTGCTGATGTAAGCGGCGTTAATGTGAAAGCCGAATACGCAATGAACGGCGGTGAAGATGAGTCTAACGCGGATAAGAAATACACAGGCAACGCCATGATTGTGGGCGCTTCGGCAAAAGTCGCAAGCGTGGGCGTGAGGGCCGAAATGGCGAATGGTTCGGGTGATAAAGCTTCAGTCGACAAGGATGAAGATTTTACAGCCACATCAGATGTGCGTTACGGCGAGATTTGGGGCAACACACCGGGGGCAGGCAAAACCGGTGGTGCGGGCATCGCCAACCTTAATGTGGTGAATATAGGCGCTGACTATGGTGTCAATGACAAAGTGAAAGCCTCTGCTGACTATCTTATTCTGAAAAGAAATGAGAAAGTTGCCGGAACGAAAAAAATCGGCAACGAGATTGATTTGAAGGCCACATATGAGCATTCAGAAAATCTCAGCATGGATCTTGTCGTGGCGCGTCTTATGACCGATAAAGCTTTCGGCACGGACGACATAGACAAAGTGAACCTGCAGATGAACGTAAAGTTCTGATAGCGGGAAGTTAAATTTAGAGAGGGGCCGGGCTGTCCTGAAAAGGGCGGACCGGCCCCGAGTACAGGAGGACAGACATGGAACTTCAGGTGGTGGTGAACGCTCGCGAGACAGGGAAGAAATCCCTTCTCAAACAGCTCAGAAAAGACAAAAAGACGCCCGCGATCATATACGGCGTGGATTTTAAGCCTGAAGCCGTGTGGGTGGATGAGAAAGAGATATCAGGGATAATCAAACACTCAAAAACCTCCGTGCTCACTCTCAACGACAACAAAAAAAAGATAACAGCCGTTATAAAAGACGTTTCCTATGATGTCCTCAGCGACAGGGTGAATCATGTTGATTTCATGAAAATAGAAGCCAAGAAAGAGCTTGATATCACCGTTCCCCTGGAACTTGAGGGTGCGTGCAGGGGCGTTAAAGAGGGCGGTATTCTTGATTTTATAACAAGGGAAATTGATATCAGAACGATTCCGGCAAAGATTCCTCATTCCATAAAGGTGGATGTCTCCCAGTTGAATATGGGCGATGTTCTGAAAGTGTCACAACTGCACATTCCCGAAGGCATCACGGTGCTGACGCCGGGTGATTCAATCTGCATCAGCATACAGGTCCCGAGAAAGGAAGAAGAAGCTGCCGCTCCTGAGGCTGAGGCCGAAGCTGCTCCCGAAGTCGAGAAAAAGGGTAAAGAAGCCAAAGAGGGCAAAGAAACGCCGGCTGAGGAAGTTAAAAAAACCGCCGACAAGAAGTGAGATAGTGCTGGCTGTTTTCGGTCTGGGCAACCCCGCTTCATACAACGGCACAAGACACAATATAGGGAAAGAGGCGGCGCTTTCTCTGAAAGGTAAAATGCCGCTCGTTTTCAAAGGCGCGTTCGCGGATATATATGCGCGGGGGGGCAAAGCTCTCATCGAGGGAAAAATATATATGAACGAATCAGGTCTGGCTTTCAAAGAGGCTGTCAAAAAATTAAAAATCCCAGCGGAGGATGTGCTGGTGATCTGCGACGACTTTAATATGGATCTGGGAAAGATGCGTTACAGGATAAACGGTTCTTCCGGGGGGCACAAGGGCCTTGATTCGGTGATAGAAGAAGCGGGCACTGAAAATTTTCCCAGGCTTCGGCTGGGTATAGGCCCGCCCGTTTTTGATTTTTCGGGTGCGAGAGACTGGGTGCTGGAGACTTTTCTGTCTGAGGAGTTGGCGAAAGCCGAGGCGCTGCGGAAGGCGGCGGCCGGTTTTGTAAAAAGCAATTGGGGGCGTTTCTGGCCGGAAGAAAACGATAGTTTCAATGTTTAGAAGTTTCAAAAAAAAGGTGATAATGGGGATGATAATTCTCGCCCCCATAGCGGTAACTCTTTATGTTTTCGCTTTCATGATCAAAGTTATAGCGGGTTTGACGGCGCCGGTGGTGCCCGTTCTTCTTAAAGTGCCTTTCCTTGAGCGCTGGCCGTCAGGGGCCACTTACGCTCTCAGTTTCCTGACGGCGATTATTCTTCTGTGGCTTTTGGGCACGGCGGCTTCAAATATTTTCGGAAGGACGGTTCTGCTTTTCGCTGAGAAAGTGTTCCTTAAAGCGCCGGTCATCAACCGTATATATGTCATCATCAAGCAGATCGTCCATGCCATGGCGTCGAAACAATCCGCTTTCCGCAAAGTCGTGAGGATAGATTATCCGAGGAAGGGCGTTAAGACACTGGCTTTTGTGACGGGGGAAACCGTCATCGGCGGCGTCCGGCATTATTCGCTTTTTGTCCCGACGACGCCCAATCCCACCAGCGGTTTTTTCTGCATGATCCCGGTGGACGAGGCGGAGGACGCCGGATTCGGAACGGAAGTCGCCGTGAAGATAATAGCTTCGGGGGGCATGATAAGGTGAGGTTGAATAATTGACAAGTTTTTTCCAAATGATATAATAAACGCTATGCCAATTGATATAAAAGCAATAATCGGAAAGCTCACCGCGATTCACAAGGGCGGTGATGTGATAGGCGTTGATTTCGGCCGCTCGTCGGTCAAGATAGCGAAACTCAAAAAGTCCGGCGACAAATACGCGCTGGAACTTTACGGTACGATACCCGTCTCATCAGCGGCCGCCGGCGCCGAGATCACGGAGGACGAGATAGATTCCACCGTCAAGTCGGTCAGAGCTTTTCTGAATTCCAAAGCGGTCAAGTCCGGCGTGGGCGCCGTCTCCGTCATGGGCAATTTCGTGATTGTCAGGTATGTGAAATTCCCGAAGATGCGCAATGACGAACTCGCGAAAAGCCTGCGTTTTGAAGCTGAGGAGCTCATTCCCTTTGACATAACCGAAGTTTATCTGTCCACCGAAATAATAAAAGATATTGAGGAAGAGGGCCAGCCCAAAATGGAAGCCATACTTGTGGCCGCAAAAAAAGACATTGTTGATATGCGCATAAATATGATGAAAAGAATAGGCCTTGATCCTCTTGTGATAGATGTGGACGGCTTCTGCGTTAATAATGTGTACGAACACTGTTATCCGGATTTCGCCGAGAGCAACACCATGTTCCTCAATCTGGGGGCGTCAATGACCACGCTGTCTATCGCCGAACACGGCACGGTGCGCGTTGTCAGGGATATTCCTTTCAGCGGTAATGGCCTCACCAATCTTGTTATGAACACCTTCGCGAGCGATTTTTCGCAGGCCGAGGCCCTGAAAAGGCAGTATGGAATAGTGCCGTCATCGGAAATGGAAACAATGTCCGACGCGGAAACCGCCGAGCAGGTGACATCGGCGCTGATTCAGGGGGTTGACGAACAGCTGCACGTGGAAATGCAGAGGTCCATAGATTATTTCAACACCATATCAAGTTCTTCGGAAGAAATAAGCAAGATAGTGCTTTCAGGCGGCGGGGCGATGCTCAAGAACCTGGACAAGTATCTTAACAGGCAGATGGATATCCCCGTGGAAGTGTTCAACCCGCTTGATTTTATAGAGCATCCGGATGACCCCGAGCTGCTGAAAAACGCTTCCGCATATGCTGTCGCGATCGGGCTGGCGCTTAGAAAGGCCGGGGATTCTTCGGCGATACGGGCGGTGTAATGATAAAAATAAACCTGCTGCCGCAGGAGATAGAAAAAAAAGCCATTGCGCAGCGCAGGATGATACTGGCGGTGGCCGCCGGTGCGCTGGTTGTTGTGGTGTTCATAGGCATTTATCTTCTCAGGGTCGCGAAAATAACGGCCCTCAAGGGGGATCTGAAGACTGCCCAGTCGGAACTTAAAAGATATGACGCGGATCTGGCTAAGGTACAGAAGATCGAAGCCGAGAAAAACCGCCTTGAGAATCAGCTCGGCATCATAACCAGTCTTATTGAGTCGCGGCTGGATTACCCCGTGATGATGGAGGTGGTCACGCTAAGCGAGTTTTTGCCGGCCAACGCTAAAATAAACACTTTTTCCACCACATCAACGGACAAAGGCATCAAATTCTCTTTTATAGTCGAGGCCGCGGATAATTATTCCGTGGCGGATCTGCTCACCAATCTTGAAAAGTCTCCGCGTTTTACAGAAGTAACAGTCAGCGGTTTTTCTTCCGCCGGCACCGCTTCTTCCGCCGCGACAGCTCCGCGGAGCATGTCTGTCGCCTGTCTTTATATTCCCGAAAGGAGTAAAAAATAAATGGCTGAAGCTCAATCCATTCCGAAAGAACAGAAAGTCCTGCTGGCCGTACTGGCCATCGTGGGGCTTTTCATGTTCTATAAGAAAGCCTATATGCCGCAGGGGAAGCAGATAAACGACCTCACCAAGCAAATTGAGGATACGAACAGGAAAATAGAGGACATAAAGAAGAAAGTCGCCCGGATGGCCCAGCTCGAGGCCGAGTATGGGGTGCTGAAAACAAAAGTCGCGGAGGCGGAGAAACAGCTGCCCAAATCCGAAGAACTGCCGGAACTGATTAGAAGCATAACCAAGATAGGCTCAAAGCACGGCATAGAGATAGACAACTGGCGTATCAGTTCTGTGATTCCCAAGCAGTATTATAAGGAACACACATACAGTTTTGTGGTGAATTCCAGTTATCACAAGGCGGCTCAATTCTTTGTTGATATATGCCAGAGAGAGAGGATCATGACTGTGAAAGATGTGAAGATCACCCCGTCGTCAAGCGAAACTGGGAATGATATGAGCGTCAGTTTCACTCTGGTGGTCTACACATATAAGGAATGATATTATGCTGAAGATATCAGAATTTACGTCGTCGCGCCGTGTGGTCATCTGCATGGCCTGCTTTTTGTGTATTTCTTGCGGTAAAAAGAAAAAGGTAACGGCGCCACCGCCGCGTCCAGCGGCCAAAGTTCAGGAAGCTCAGATTCCTGAAGTTGAAAAGCCGGAGAAATATGTTTACCAGGGATATAAAAACAGGAATCCTTTTTTCATGATGGGCGGCGGCTCGGCCCGGGCGGTGTCAGACGCCGATTCAGTCTCCGCCGATGCGACGGGTTTCAGGCTATCGGGCATAATGACCGATTCTTCCGGAGTCAGGTACGCTCTGATGTCCGACGCATCCGGCGGCAGTTATATACTGAAAAGCGGATGGCTCTACGATGTAGAGGGCAAAAGGGTTCCCGCCGTGACAGGCACTGTGTTTGAAAACAGAATTATAATAATATCAGGCACCACGATGAAAGAGCTTAAATTACCGGAAGACGACCTTCCGGCTAAATTGGAATAGTTAGTATTCTGTGAATACCCTTGACAAACCCACAAAATAGTATTAACATGTATTGAAAGTGTTTTGTGGTTGAGTGAAAGTCGGGGGGGGGAAGTATGGTGGAAAAAAAGTATTTAAATGCCGGGGAAGTGGCGGCTTCGCTGGGAATATCCAAGCAGACCCTGATTAAATATGAGCAGAAAACGATGTTCCCGAAACCGCGGAGAAACAATCTTAACGGCTGGCGCGAATACACGGTTGAAGAGCTCAATAAGCTGAAAAAAATAATGGGGAGGCCGTAAATGATATACAGTATAAACAACAGGTTTTTTAGGAACTTTGCGATGCGCTCCGGCGTTGTTTTGTCCGCGCTTATTTTGACTTCGTCTTTTGTTTTTTCTCAGGAATTTGAGAAAATCACAAATGTGAGCGTTAAAGCCGAGTCCGCGGATACGCTGTCTGTCGCGGTTGATATGACCGCTCCGGCGAATTATTATCTGTTTAAAATTTCCAATCCTCCGCGGCTGGTGATAGAATTCACGAGCACAATGGTGGAAGCGGATAAAAAAGAAATTGATGTTAAAGACTGTTTTATCAAGAAAGTGAGAGTAGGGCAGTATAAAGACGCGCCAATAAAAATCGCGCGTATAGTTTTTGACCTTCCGACGGATGAAGTCTATTATGACGCTCTCTCCGCTGGCGATCAGATACTTGTTTCCATTTCGTCCAAATCCGGTAAAGCCGTTGTTAAAATACCCGCGACGATACAGCAGAAAAAATCCGCCGCGAAGAGCGCTATTGAACGCAATGTGCCCACGCCGGACCACAAGAGCAAGGTGAAGGAGATCAAAGAGACCGGGGAAACCGCCGCTCCCGCAGCTGCCGATGTCCCCGACGAGCCCATGGGAGAAATGACTACCCATGGCGGCGTTCTTCAGATAAGCAAAAAAATTATATCCGTGAATTTTTATCAGACAGACATAAGGACGATATTGAGAGCCGTCTCGGAGCAGACGGGTATCAATATTATCTATGGCCCTGATGTGCAGTCAAATGTGACGCTCAAACTGAAAGATGTCACATTTGATGACGCGCTGAGAATAATACTCAAAATGTCAGGCCTTGTCGTTGAAAAGGAGGCGGAGAACATAATAAGGATCATCACGCCTCAGGCGCTCAAAGATGAGCGTTCCCGCTCCGTTCAGTTCACGAGAGTGCTGCCGCTTAAATACACCAGGGCGGAAGACATACAAACGCAGCTTTCGGCTATTAAGGTGGAGGGTATCGCGGCCACGATAGGAAATGACACTCTCACAAACAGCATTGTGCTCACGACGACTCCCGAGGGGATTACCAAATATCAGGAGCTCATAAGCATTTTTGATGTCAAGCCCCGGCAGGTGCTGATAGAGGCGTCCATTATGGAAGTGGGGTATTCTGACGGCCTTAATTTAGGTATAGCCTGGCAGGCCAAAGGGTTTAATGCATACAATAAAGACGCCAACAATCTGGTTAAAGGCGCCGTACAGAACAGTCCCGCCGCGACGCCCGGCACAAGCGGCCTGCCTGCCCTTAACACGACGTCGATAGGGCTTTCTCTGGCTGTGGGAGGCCTTATAAACTCAAATCAGTTCAGCGCTCTGATAGAAGCTCTTCAGCAGAAGGGAAAAGCCAAGACCCTGGCAACGCCTAAGATCGTGACCATGAATAATGTGCAAGCCTCCATACTTTCCGGCGATCAGGTGCCGTACTCCAATACGACAGTCTCCTCGGCCGGCTCCACCCAGACCACCGAGTTCACGAATGTCGGAATTCAGCTCGATGTGACGCCCACAATACATTCCGACGAGTATGTCACACTCGAGGTGAAGCCGAAGGTGAGCTCCTATCAGATGTCCACCGCCGGCCCCATCATAACAACAAGGGAAGCCAATACGACGGTTATGGTGAAAAGCAATGAAACGGTTGTTATCGGCGGACTTATAAACGAGAAAGATCTTGAGGCTGTGGAGCAGATGCCTATTTTAGGGGATCTCCCCATACTGGGTTATCTTTTTAAAAGGCACCAGTCGTCAAAAGACAGAGTGGAGCTCCTTGTTTTTCTTAAGCCCATCATTCTTGACTGAATGGCGTTCCGGTTAACAATCTGATGGACGCCGCTCAGATTCAGGAGGCCAAGGTCCTGCGCGAAGCGGGCATGTATGTAGAGGCCGCTGAATTCTATCTCAGGATACTCAGGCAGAACCCTTTGGATAAGCTGGCGAAGCTCGGCTATATCAAATCTCTCATCAAGCAGGGGCAGAAGGAAAATATCAAGCCGCTGCTTTTCAGGGCCGAAAAAAAATTGTTTGAACTTATAACGGAAGATCATACTTTTGAGCAGGCGCATGACGATCTGATATTTCTCAGCCATTATCTCAATCGCATGGACATCCTGTCAAAATATTATCACGAAAAGCTCAGGCAGTATCCCGCCAGGGACATATATTCCAAATGCATCAAAAAAATATCAGCAACGGCGCTCCTGACAATTCCGGAAATTGAAACATTCAATAAAAAAAAGAAAACCTCGTGGATTTTGCGGCTAATTGTCCATTTTTTCATCATTGCGCTCTGCGGTATGCTCGTTATCAGTCTCAGCGTGGAAAAATTCAGCAACTTGTTTTTTCCGATCGCCGCGGCGCTGACACTGTTTATAGGAGCGGGGATATACAGTTACATGCATAAATCCCGTTCCGGTCAGTGGTAATCCTACTCCTTTTAACGGCGGCTGCGCCGGCTTTAGTTTTCATTTATGATCTGTGGGCTGTTGCCTTGTCGCTGTTTATTGCCCTGCCGTTTGTCCTGAAAAAACACAGGGTTCACGCATCCTTCGCTTGGCTGTTAATTTTTATTTTTGCCGGCATTTTTGTTTCCGCGCGCTCCCCAGCCTCTTTCGACAGTTTTATTTTTGTTTTGCAGAGCCTTCTTTACGCGGCATTTTTTGTCGCGGGAACAGAGGCCCCGCAAAAAGTGACAGCCGTTCCGCTGGCGGCTTTAGCCCTCATGCCTTTTATGTCCGCCTCAGGCGTTAACCCCAATATCATTTCATCTTATACTGGCCTTCTGTTTGTTCTTCTCATGCTCGTTCCCTTCGCTCGAAAATTAAAATATATTCTCGGGGCGCTCGCGCTTTTTTTTATTATTCTTAACGCTTCATGGACGGTTCTCTTGGTGCTGGCCAGCGCCGGGATACTCGCGGCGGGAAAGAGGAAATACCTGCCCCTCATACCGCTGTTCGCGCTCATGGCACTGGGGCTGAATTTCCCATCGGCCTCTGACAGATTTTTCTGGTGGGGAGAAGCGCTCGAGATCTTCGCGGAAAATCCCATGGGGATAGGGTTTTTCGCGTCAAAATATTATCTGCCCGCGACCGCGGCGCAGAACACACTCTTTGTCCACAGTTTCCTTTTGCAGATCATCGCTGAAGGCGGGATACTCTGTCTCATCCCTGCGGCTTTAGCCCTGTGGGCTGTTTTGAAAAACAGAATGGGGGGCAAATATGATTTCGCGGTTTATGCGGTTTTGCTTTTAGGAGCGCTGGATCTGTCGTATCATATTCCCGCTCACGGTATGCTGGCGGCTTTTATTATAGGCCTTACGCAAAAGAGAACAGGAATTTCCCAAAAGCAGGAGAAAGTGTGTTCCGCTGTTTTTAAAATTCTGTTTGTTATAGCGGCCGCGCTTTCTCTTATAATGTTTCACACATCCCGCGTTCTTGCCGGCGGCGCGGCGCCGCTTTTTGCCGGCTCCCCGCATGCGGCCGTGGCGGCCTTTGAAGAAGCTTTTGAATATCCGGCCTACCCCGCCTTACTGTCAGCGAAAGCAGCCGCTTACAGCATTATTGCGGAGAGGGAGAATTTGCCGGAGATCAGAAAGAGGAGTTTTGCGCTCCAGGAAAAAGCTCTTCCCGCAAAGAATGCAAGGATACCGGCTTACAGGGATTTTGAGAATGCCGTGAAGGGCGACGATTTGTCTGTTCTGCGAAATTCCTGCATGAAAATACTTTTCATCAACGCTCTCCGGCCGCGATAATTATTTTTCCAGTTTGTAATAGACGAGCGGGCTCGCCACGAAGATCGAAGAGTATGTTCCCACTACGATGCCTATCAGCAGAGATAATGCGAAGCTATGGATTATTTCCCCCCCGAAAATAAAAAGAGCCACGACCACAACGGCTGTTGTCAGCGATGTTATGAGAGTCCGGGAGAGCGTTTGCGTTATTGAGCTGTTGAAAACAACGGCCGTCTTCTGCCGCTGGGCTTTTCTTAAGTTTTCGCGGAGCCTGTCGTAAATGACAATGGTATCGTTCACGGAATAACCGGCGATGAAAAGAAGAGATGTTACGACTATCAGATCCACGCTTATTCCGAGGGCCGCGAGTATGCCGAAAGTGATGATGACATCGTGTATAATGGCTATCACCGCCGCGAGGCCCCAGACGGAACCCCTGAATCTGAGGGCGACGTAAAAAATTATTCCGAGCAGCGCCCCGCCGAAGGCGTAGATGGCGGCCTGTTTCAGGAATTCTCCGACGACCGGCCCGACCATCTCAAAGCGTTCTATTTCCGAGAGATTTTCAGGGTATTCAGCCTTCAGTTTTTCGGCGATGGCGGCGTTGGTTATTTCTTCCGATTGGGAGAATTTGAGGATGAAGGTTTTCGCTCCCGGGAATTCCTGTATCACGGGGGAGTGCGCGGAAAATGCCTGGCGGAGTGAGGAGATATCCGAGGGCTGTTCAAATTTTATCTGGGCTACGGTTCCGCCTGTGAAATCTATTCCCCAGTTCACGCCTCTTATGAGACTTGCGACGGCTCCGAGCACGAGCAGCGCCGATAAGGCAAAAGCGCCCTTGCTCATCCCTATGAAATTTATTTCTTTTCTCATATGGAGACCTTTTCTATTTTCTTGCCGAAGAGCATCGCGTCCCAGATGGTGTGGGTGACGAATATTGCCGTGAACATGCTGGCCATTATTCCCAGGCTCAGCGTTACCGCGAAGCCCTTGATGGGGCCGGAGCCGAACTGAAACAGGAAGGCCGCCGCTATAAGCGTTGTTATGTTGGCATCGAGGATAGTGCTGAAAGCTTTTTCATAACCTGAATCTATCGCGACAAGCGGCGTTTTCCCGTCGGCTATTTCTTCTCTTATCCTTGAGAATATCAGCACATTGGCGTCAACGGCCATTCCTATCGTGAGCACCAGGCCGGCGATCCCGGGGAGTGTGAGCGTCGCTCCCGCTATCACCATCACGGCTGAAATTATCAGGAAATTCATAAGAAGCGCTATGTCAGCGAGAAGCCCGGCATTCTTATAATAAAGCGGCATAAAAAGGCACACGGCCAGAAATCCTATAGCCGCCGCCATCGCTCCCTTTTTGATGGAATCACTGCCGAGCGAAGGGCCTATTGTCCTGTTCTCTATTATTTTAACCGGAGCCGGAAGAGCGCCGGCCCGAAGCACGATCGCCAGATACCTGGCCTCTTCCATTGAGAACATTCCTTCTATTATGGCTTTGCCGTCGGGTATGCGGCTTCTTATTGACGGGGCGGACTGCACGACATTGTCGAGCACGATGGCCAGCTGCCTGTTTATGTTCGCTCCGGTGATGGCGGCGAATTCCGAGGCGCCTTCTTTTGTGAATTCAAGTTCTATGTAGGGGAGGTTATAGTCTCCTCCTATGGCAACGCGCGCGTTTTTGAGAGCCGCGCCGGTTATCGCCGCGCTGCTTTGCACTATTATGGAGCCGCCGGATTTTCTCTCAAGAAGCTCAAAGCCCCGGGGGATATTTTCGGTATCTGACGATTTGTCGTCAACGAGCTTGAATTCAAGAAGAGCTGTTCTGCCGACGATGTCAATCGCTTTCTGCGGGTCTTTGATCCCGGGCAGCTGCACGACTATCCATTTTTCGCCCTGTCTGACTATGAGGGGTTCGGAAACGCCGAACTGGTCTATTCTGTTGCGTATGATCTCAAGAGCCCGCGGCACAAGATCCTCTCTGTCATCTTTCGGCACCCCTTCGGTTTCAACTTCAAGCAGGAGCCTCACGCCGCCCTGAAGATCCAGGCCGAGGCGAAGTATTTTCTGATCCGACGCCTCGTAAAAATCAGTCTTCTTGGAATACGCGCGGAAAGACGGCACAAGATAATAAACCGCCGCGGCTATGACGCAGAGGATGAAGATTATTTTGTATTGTAAGTTACGGGGCATATTTCAAGTTGTCATTTTTTTACCCCAGCGGCCGGATAGTTGGAGCTGACGGAGTTTTTTGTCAGTCGTATATTGGTGTTGCTTCCGGTGCTGATGACTATTTCTTTTTCTTCTATGCTCTCAATTATCCCGATGATCCCGCCGGATGTGACGATTTTATTCCCTTTCTTGAGGGCGCCGAGCATCTTCAGATGTTCTTTTGCCTGTTTCTGCTGGGGCCGTATCAGAAGGAAGTAGAAAATAACGAATATGAATATCAGCGGCATAAAATCCTGTAAGCCGGGCTGTTTCGCGGCGGTACCGGCGTATAACAAAGTTTCAAAAACATTAGTTTTCCCCCTTCCAATTTTTCATGAATTTTTTCTTTTCTTCCGGGAAGGTCCCTTTCTTTATGGATTCCCGGATAAGCCGCATCAAGTCTATCATAAAAGATATGTTGTGTAAAGAAGTCAGCGTCTGAGCGAGCATTTCCCTGACATTGAAAAGATGGTGTATGTAACTGCGCGAATACCTTGAACATGCGTGGCAGGCACATTCGGAGTCTATGGGTAGGGGGTCGTTCTTGAAGGCGCTGTTGCGCAGATTCATCTTGCCGGAGAATGTGAAGGCCTGGGCGTTTCTTCCGTTTCTCGTCGGCAGAACACAGTCCATCATGTCCGCGCCCATCTCCACCGTGTCCCATATCTCAGGGGCCGGGCCCATCCCCATGACATATCGGGGCTTCTCTTCAGGGAGCATTTCAAGGTTCTCGGCGATATGCTGCTGCCGCAGCTCGAGAGGTTCTCCCACTCCGAGGCCGCCGACGGCAAAGCCGAAAAAAGGATGTTCCGTAAGTCTTTCAGTGCATTCTCTCCTGAGATCCGAAAATGTGCCACCCTGGGTTATGGCGAAGAGTTTCTGTCCGGTCGCATAACGCTTTGAGGCGTTCAGGCCTTTTTCCGCCCATGAGCAGGTCGTTTCCACTGCGCGTGCGATATCTGCGCGGTGGGAAGGGTATTTCATGCATCTGTCGAGAGACATGACGATGTCGCTGCCTATCTCAAACTGGAATGAAACGGCTTCTTCGGGGGTCAGGAAATGTTTGCTCCCGTCAAACTTTGAGCGGAATTCCACGCCGTTTTTCCTTATTTTGAAAAGCGAGGAGAGTGAGAATATCTGAAAGCCGCCGGAATCGGTGAGGATGGAATTGTTCCAGTTCATGAATTTGTGCAGTCCGCCGGAATTTTTCAGTATTTCGAGTCCTGGTTTCAGATAGAGATAATAAGCGTTTGAAAGGATGACGGGGCAGTTGAGCATGTCATGCGGCACGCCTTTTATGCTCGCCTGAGTGCCCACGGGCATGAACACCGGCGTTTCGATCGCACCGTGCGGCGTGATGAGCGTTCCAGCCCTCGCTTTCCCGCATTTTGCTGTTATTTCAAAATCTTTCATGGCGCTCAGTATAACATAGAAAAGCGTCTCAAGGAAGAAGCGACGGACAATTGACAAAAAAACATTTAATTGCGAATATAAATGCTTTGACGGACAGGTGGGAGAGCGGTTAAATCCAACAGACTGTAAATCTGTCGTCCATCGGGCTACGGTGGTTCGAATCCACCCCTGTCCAAGAATGTATGGTCATGGAGCGAGCCAACTGCTTGGCTCGCGTGTGGATTCGAATCCACCCCTGTCCAAAATATAGACCCGGAGCTAGCCAAGCCCTCCATGTCTAAAAATTTTGCGGGAGTTGCATAGTGGTAGTGCTCCAGCCTTCCAAGCTGGAAGTGTGGGTTCGATTCCCATCTCCCGCTTTTATTAAAAGGGAATCGAAGCCGACTTGAGCGCGTCCTGTGGACGATAGTGAGCGCAGCGAACGGCAGCGAAAGCGGCCGG
>PHAM01000089.1 GCA_002841685.1 Elusimicrobia bacterium HGW-Elusimicrobia-2
GACATAACGGGTTTTTTCGCCGCCACTTTCATGAGAGGGATTGATTTTATACAGATCCCGACTTCGCTTCTGGCTATGGTGGACGCCTCGATAGGAGGGAAGACCGGCGTGGATCTCAAAGAGGGCAAGAATCTGGCGGGCGCTTTCAAGATGCCGCTGGCGGTCATAATAGATACGGCTTTCGTCGGCACTCTGCCGTCTGAGGAAATGAGGAACGGTTTCGGCGAGATCGTCAAATATGCCCTGATGGATGAAAAATTCTATGGGTTTTTATCGCCCCGCGCGGGTCAGATAAGATCCCCAGGAAGTAAATTTCTGAAAGATGTGATAAAAAAATCCGTAAAGATCAAAGAGGACATTGTCAGGAGCGATTACCTTGAAGGAGGGCCTCGCCGTGTTCTTAATCTGGGCCACACCTTCGGTCACGCCATAGAGACGGCGCTCGCTTACCGGAATATCAGCCACGGCGAAGCCGTGGCATCCGGCATGATCGACGCTGTTGATCTGAGTTTTTATCTCAGGCTCTGCGGGAAAGATGAACGGGAAAAAGCCCTTTCGCTGATTATGCGTGCGGGTTTTAAAAAAATAAAGATAGACAACGGTAAGCTCTTGAAACTCATTATGTCCGACAAGAAAGTGATTGACAGAAATCCGGTATTTGTATTAATAAAAAGGGCCGGCAAACCCGTGATAAAAGAGGTGCCGGTAAAGGTGCTGCAAAAATGGCTGAAACATTAGTTAAGAAGATCATCTCATCCCGGACAGGGAAGGAAGTGCGCACGGGCGAGATCGTGATAATGCCCGTTGACAGGGCTTTCTGCCAGGACGGCACGGGGCCGCTTTCCATAGACGGCATAAACAAGCTCGGAATAGGGCTTAAAAATCCCGTTAACTGTTATTTTTTCATAGACCACGCCGTGCCGCCGCCGAGAGCGGAGCTGGCGAACGCTCACAAGAAAATCAGGGATTTCGCTTCCTCCAGCAAGGCCAACTGCATAATGAGGGGCGTGTGCCATCAGATAATGGTTGAGGATTTCTCATCGCCTTACGAGGTGATAGTGGGGGCTGATTCTCACACTCCCACATCAGGCGCCCTCGGGGCTTTCGCGGCGGGTTTCGGCTCAACGGATGTGGCGGCGGCCATGTTGTCAGGTTCCGTCTGGCTGAAGGTGCCGGAGAGCCTGGGTATTGAAATAAAGGGAGAGCTCAACAAGGGCGTAGCCGCCAAAGATGTAATCATAGATATCATCGGAAAAATAGGCGCGGACGGGGCCACATACAAGGTGATGGAATTTTTCGGCGAGGGTTTGAAAAACCTTCCGATGGACGGACGCTTCACAATATCCAACATGACCATAGAGGCCGGCGCGAAAACCGGCATATTCCCCGCCGACGAAATCGTGAGGGAATATCTCAAATCCCGCGGAAGAGAAGGTGATTTCCGGGAACTTCCCGCATCCGTTGCCTCCGCTTACGAGAATATGATAAGCGAGGATATGCGCAAAATAGTTCCTATGGTGTCCTGTCCTCATCAGGTGGACAATGTCTCACCGGCCTCGGAACTGGGGGATGTTAAAGTGGATGTCGTGCTGATAGGCACATGTACAAACGGCCGTTTTTCCGATTACGAGGCGGCTTATGAGATACTGAAAAAAGCGAAGAGCCTGAAAACGACTCTCATCATCGCGCCCGCCTCAAACACGGTGCTCAAGCGGCTCGCGGAAAGCGAGATGTTCCGTAAATTCGTGGATCTGGGCGCCAGCATCATCCCGCCCGGCTGCGGGCCCTGCTGCGGCGTGCACGCGGGCATCCTCGCCGACGGCGCCACGGCTCTTTCAACAGCCAACAGGAATTTCAAGGGCAGGATGGGCAATCCCGAATCTTTTGTTTATCTGGCATCGCCCATGACCGCCGCGGCAACCGCTGTGACGGGCAGAATAAGCGACCCGAGGGAGTTTTTATGATAAAGGGAAAAATACACATGTTCGGCGACGGCGTTTCCACTGACCTGATATGCCCTGGGAGATATTATCATCTCCGGGGGGATCTGCCGGAACTGGCCAAACACGCGCTTGAAGACGCGGATAAGGATTTCGTGAAAAACATGAAGCAGGGCGACATCGTGGCGGCGGGCGAGAACTTCGGCTGCGGCTCGTCAAGGGAACACGCGGCGATCGTTATAAAACTTGCCGGCGCCTCATGCGTGATAGCGAAACAGTTCGCCAGGATATTTTTCAGGAACTGCATAAACATAGGGCTTCCGGCCATAGAGATAGACACCTCCGGTTTTGAATCGGGCGACGAGACGGAAGTGGATCTCAAATCCGGCATCGTGAAAAATCTGACGAAAGGGATAGAAAGGCGTTTCCCCCAGCTTCCCGAAAAGATGATAGCCATCTTGAACGCGGGAGGGCTTGTGAATTACATTAAGGAGAACAGCGGATTATGAAACACAGGATAACACTTCTTCCGGGAGACGGCATAGGCCCGGAGATAACGGAAGCGGCAAAAAGGGTGATAGCCGCAACAGGCGCGGAGATAGAATGGGAAGAAATGCCGGCCGGCGAGAACGTTATGGAGAAATACGGCACGCCCATACCGGATGAGACGCTCGAGAGCATAAGGAAGAACAAGGTCGCCCTGAAAGGGCCGATAACCACTCCCGTCGGCGGAGGGTTCAGGAGCGTCAATGTCCACATAAGAAAGGTGCTGGACCTCTATTCCTGCCTGAGGCCCTGCAAGAGCTACGGCATCAAGGATGTGCCGTTCCCCGATCTGGATCTCGTCGTCGTGCGGGAAAACACAGAGGATCTCTACGCGGGTATTGAATTTAAGAAAGGCGACCCGAAGATACAGGAGCTCGGCAAACTCACGGGGCATAAGTTTTCCGCCACCACCGGTATATCCATAAAACCCATATCCGAAGAGGCGTCAAGGCGCATAATAAAATTCGCTTTTGATTACGCCGTGAAAAACGGCAGAAAAAAAGTGACGGGCGTCCACAAGGCCAACATAATGAAACACAGCGACGGTATTTTTCTGGAAGTTTTCCGCGCCGTCGCCGCGGAATATCCTTCAATAGAGTCGGAAGACAGGATAGTGGATAACATGACCATGCAGCTGGTCAAAAAACCCCAGCTCTATGATGTGATGGTTTTGCCCAATCTCTACGGCGATATAATTTCCGACCTCTGCGCGGGACTTGTCGGGGGACTGGGCATAGCGCCCGGCGCGAACATAGGCGATGACATGGCCGTTTTTGAGCCGACTCACGGCTCGGCGCCGAAACACGCCGGTAAAAACCGCATAAATCCCATATCCATGATCCTTTCCGGCGCGCTGATGCTCAATCACATCGGCGAAAACGGAGCCTGCGAAAAAATAGAAAAAGCCGTCAGACAGATCATAAAAGAGGGCGGCACTCTCACCTATGATTTCGGCGGAACATCAAGCACCTCCGATGTCGGCGAACGCCTTGCGGAAATAATCTCTAATGGGCCCGGATACTGACATTGAAAAAATAGGGAAATGCCCTTCTGGCGGCCGGATATAATTTCAGCTTGTCTACTCGCTTGCGCTCTCGCTTTTTTCGGGACCGGATGCCGGCGGAGTGCGGAGGATGAGGATTTTTCCATGATGAGAAAAAATATGGTGAGGGAGCAGATAGCCGCACGGGGCGTTACGGATCCGGCGGTTCTCGCCGCCATGGAAAAGGTGCCGCGGCATCTTTTCATCGATGAAAAATATACCGCTGTTGCCTACGACGATCATCCTCTGCCAATAGAAGAAGGACAGACAATTTCGCAGCCCTACATCGTGGCTCTCATGACGGAGCTACTCTCTGCGTCAAAGGATGACAGGATTCTTGAGATAGGCACGGGAAGCGGTTATCAGGCCGCGGTGCTGGGCGAGATAACGAAGGAAGTTTTTTCGGTGGAAATAATACCGTCTCTCGCTGAAAGCGCGGCGGAGCGCCTGAAAAATCTGGGATATAAAAATGTCAGGGTGAGGGCCGGCGACGGATTTCTCGGATGGGAGGAGCACGCCCCCTACGACGGGATAATCGTCACCTGCGCGCCTAAGGATATACCTGGGCCCCTCATCGCCCAGCTCAGGGAAGGCGGACGCCTTGTCATACCCGTGGGCGAAGGTTTCCAGGAATTAAAACTGGGTGAAAAGAAAAATGGTGAATTCACCGTCAGGGATATTATACCAGTGCGCTTTGTGCCGATGACAGGCATGGCCGGGGAGAAGGCTTCGGAATCCGCGCCTTCCTTTGACCCAAGCGGATGTCTGGATAAATGGGGAAAAATCTTCGGCAAAAATATCAATACGGGCGTCGCGGTCAGCGTGTCAAAACAGAGAATTTATTTTATTGAAAAAGGCGCCGTCCGGAAAAATTTTCCGGTTTCCACTTCCAAATACGGTATCGGTTCGCTCTCGGGCAGTAGCAAAACGCCTTTAGGAACGCACACCATATACAAAAAAACCGGTGAGGGGGCGGAAGAGGGCATAATATTCAAGTCTCTCATAAACACGCGCAGGAAAGCCCGTATCTATAAGGATCCTGTCGATGTGCCGGAAGATTTTGTGACCACGAGGGTGATTTCGCTGGCTGGAATGGAAAAAGGACTGAACAAAGGCGGCGATAGGGACTCTCTAAGCCGTCGCATTTACATACACGGCACGCCGGAAGAGGGGCTCATAGGCCGTCCGGCATCACACGGCTGCGTCAGAATGAAAAACAGCGATGTCATAGAGCTTTTTAACCTCGTTTCGGAAGGCATGCCGGTTGAAATATTAGAATAATAGTGTCCATAATAGTGTCTGAAGTTTTGCCATAAGGAAATTTAAAGTTCAGAGGTCTTAGCAAACCGCCAGCTTTTTTCAAATCCGTCAAAAATGTTTTGTGGGGTCGCTATATGACCCCATACTGTATAGGCAAACAAAATTTATCCAAAGAGCGCGGCTTCATTTTGTTTAACTCATCGCAGAGTTCTCTGGCGGCATAATCAATCTCAGCATTTTTAAATCTTCTTAATTGAACTGTTAATTTTCCAGACTGCAATTTTACATAGGCGCCTCTTCTAACAATCATGGCCAGAGCCGGCCGGATTTCTTTTTTCTTGTCGTAATAATTGGAAAGAAACTCACACATCTTTTTTTCCATGTGGTATGTAAATATTTTGATACAATCTAAAAATCGTTTCTTCTCATAATTCAGCTCAACCAATTTTTTCCCGTCATGCGCATCATCAAATCTTATCTCTTGCGGAAGTTTGTCAATATTCTGTCCCAGCAATGTTATTTGCGAACGAATACCGACTA
>PHAM01000090.1 GCA_002841685.1 Elusimicrobia bacterium HGW-Elusimicrobia-2
CAACATTGCTATGATCCCGCCTGTTGATCTTTGTTCTTTGCTTAAGAAAAAAATTGCTTTTTCAAATAAAAGGGGTTACGATGTATTTGCCGTTCCCTGGAAATGGGGACTGTCGGTGGGACGGTTCTGGTTTTCCTTACGCGGCGGAATTCATATATTCTTTCAGCGTCAGAAAATCCATGTCAAATTGTTTCTCGGAGCGCTTTATCAGTTTTTTTGAATGCTCATCCAGCAGCGGCTGAAAATCCACGGTCCAGTCAAGCTTGAAATCCCCTATGTTGATGTGATTGTCCGTCCATGTTTTGGAATCGCCCGCATGAATATCCTCCAGACGGAACCGCAGCGGAAACAAAACTTTTCTTGTTCTCAGTTCGGGGATAAAAATAAGTTTTTTTTCGTCTTTGAATTTTCTGGCTATCTTGGCAAAACCCACAACACCCCGCACCGGCCTTATGGCATAGAACCAGAGAATGTCTCCGGGCCTGGCGGCAAGATATAAGAGCCTGTCCTTTTCCGAAACCGCCGCAAGGGGCGGAGAATGTTTCAGCCCCGTGCGCCAGTTTTCCTTTATGTCAATTTTTATCCAGTGGCTCAACGGCGTTGCGCTCCGAAAAATAATTCCCTCACGGCAAAAAAGCTCTTATTTGATTATGACCTCTTCCAGAACGACAGACTCCAGCGGCCTGTCGCCGGGGCCAGTCTTCACCGCTTCTATCTTTTTGACCACATCCATTCCCTCAATGACCTCGCCGAATATCGTGTGGTGGTTGTTGAGCCATGGCGTGGGAACAGTCGTTATAAAGAACTGGCTGCCGTTGGTGCCGGGGCCTGAATTGGCCATTGCCAGAATTCCCGGCCTGTCAAAAACAAGGCTCCCGTCGAACTCGTCTTTAAAGCGGTACCCGGGGCCCCCTGTGCCGTTTCCTAAGGGACATCCGCCCTGTATCATGAAATTCTTTATTATTCTGTGAAATATCAGGCCGTTGTAAAAAGGCCGCTTGAGCTGCTGGCGGGTCCTCGGGTCGGTAAACATCTTGTCGCCCTTCGCCAGATCGACAAAATTCTCAACAGTGACCGGTGCTTTGTCAGGATAGAGCTTAATAACTATTTCTCCGAGCGGCTCGTCCCCGTGGCGGATCTTCATAACAGCCAGCAGTTCTTTCTTTTCAGGTATCTTTTCTTTCACAAGGGTCTCCTCAGCCGGCGGGGATATTTCGGCAGGATCCGTTGGACTTTCCTGCTTCAGAGCGCCGCAACCGACGATAAAAAACACAACAGCAAAACCAATTTTTGAAATAATTTTCATATTTTTCAATCCTCCGCATATTTTTTGTTTTTCATTATAACAAAAACTCCGGAATGGACAAGCCCCTCTGAAAATTTTGGTGAAAATTTTGGCGGAAAAAGGGCTTTTCTGCTATCATTGTCCCGAACATGAAAGATTACCCCGAACTGACAGAGATCTTTACCCGCGGCGGCATGATTAACACAGGCATGGAAAATTACGAGATCCGCGATGAACAGCTCGACATGGCTCTGCGCATAGAAGAGGCGCTGGCTACCAACGAACATCTCATAATCGAGGCGGGAACCGGCATAGGAAAAAGCCTCGCCTATCTCGTGCCGCTGATAATATACGCGAAAACAAAGCGCAAAAGAGCCATCGTCGCCACATACACGAAAACCCTGCAGGAACAGCTCACAAAAAAAGACCTGCCTTTTCTGCTGAATGCCCTGCCTTTTAAATTCAATTTCGCGCTCTGTCTGGGAAGCGCCAACTACCTTTGCCTGAGGCGCCTCCACAAGAGCCGCCAGCTCGGACTTTTTAAAGATGACGACGAACTCAGGGAATGGGATGAAATAGCGCGCTGGAGCAGAAAAACAAAAACGGGTGTTAAACTCGACGCCGAATTCAAAATCAGCGATAAGATATGGATGGAAGTGTGCAGGGAATCAGACATGTGCACCGGCAGAAAATGCCCTTACGGCAGCCTGTGTTTCTACAACCGCTCTAAGATAGAACGCTCAAACGCGGATATCCTCGTGTCCAACCATCATCTCTTTTTCACGGATATCGCCGCCGGAAATAAGATACTCCCCGCCTACGGCGCGGCGCTGATAGACGAGGCCCACAACGCGGAAGATGTCGCCGCCGAATATCTCGGCGCGGAATTTTCCTACGGCAACATGAAATACATCCTCGGCCGCCTCACGGGCGGACGGGATTTCGGCATGGACAGCGGCACCTCCGACGAAATATTGAAAAGCGCGGCGAGAACCGAAATGCATGTGAAAGAACTTTTCAGAGCTGTTATCGCCCGTTTCGGCCGTGAAAAAACACTCCGGCGCGTCCGCGAAAAGCACATCTTCAACGGCACCGCCGGGGCATCGATAAAAGAACTGTCCGGTCTGGTGCGGACTGCCGCCTCAAAAATGAAAGATGAGAACGGCGATACATCTGACGAGGGCGCGGAACTGGGCGCCTACGCGGGGAGGCTGAACGAAGCGAAAAACGCTCTTGAATTGTTTCTTGAGCAGAGCGAACCGGACTTTGTTTACTGGGCCGACATCAAGCCCGCCGGACGGCGCCTGCGGGCAAGCCTGTATTCCTGCCCGCTGGATGTTTCACGCATCCTCAGGCAGACCCTCTACAAAAACACTGATTCCGTCATCATGACTTCGGCGACTATGTGCGTGAACGATTCTTTTGAATATATGAAAGAACGCCTCGGGATGATCAATGCCGGAGAACTGCGGCTCGGTTCGCCTTTTGATTATAAAAAACAGGCCCTGCTTTATGTAGCCGGAGACCTTCCCTCGCCTGCCGGCGATTTTGATGAATTCGAGCAAAAGGCGCTGGAGAGGATGGGCAGTATATGCGCGGCCGCAGGCGGCGGCACTTTCGTTCTTTTCACGAGCTGGAAGAGCCTGGAAAAAGCTCATGACTACCTCAAAAAGAACATCCCTGGCCTGAATTTCCTGAAACAGGGCCAGATGAACCGCTGGCAACTGCTTGAGACATTTAAAAAAAAATCTTCGGCGGTGCTTTTGGGAACCAATTCCTTCTGGCAGGGCGTGGATGTGCCCGGAGAAGCGCTGCGCTGTGTGATAATATTCAAACTGCCCTTCGCGGTGCCCGATAACCCCCTCACAGAAGCGAGGATAGAGAAACTGAAGGAGGAAGGCAAAAACGCTTTCGCTCATTATCAGATACCGCAGGCCGCGATCATGCTCAAGCAGGGCGTGGGACGCCTTATAAGAACAAAGACCGACAGGGGCGTTATAGCTGTTCTTGACCCGCGGGTTCTCCTGAGTTCATACGGAAAAATATTCCTCCGCTCCCTTCCCGATTGCGCCATATCCTCGGACATTGAGGAAATAAGCGCTTTCATCCCCTTTCACGGCAAAAAATAATTCCAGATTCACACAAGAACGGCGAAGATATCCGTAGACGGACGCTCAGGTATGAGCTTCGATGCCTATATCGCTTCGGGAACGTGGTTAAGCCCTCGCTCATATGGCCCGCTCCGGATACCGTCCGCCGCTCTTGCGCTTATGCTATTCATTAAATAACTTTGTGTAACTTTCCGATCAGGACAGGCGTCTAAAGGTTGAAGGCAAAAGTGGTGAATGAAGCTGAAAGTCCGCCTGTGGCGGGTCGAACCCAAATAAGATAGGAGGTATGTTAAAATGAAAAACTTAATGAACTGGACGGCGGCTGGAATGATGATGGTGGCGCTGGCGGCTTTTTCGCCGCTTATGGCCGAAACACCGGACAAGAGCGAAATGGCGGAATTCAGGGAATGGAAACAGAAAAAAACTCAGAACCTGCAGAAACGCGACGAGCGCAGAAAAGCGATGCACGAGAAAAGAATGGAGAGGATGACTAAAGAACTCGGACTCAGTGAAAAACAAAAAACTTCTATCTCCGGTATCCTTGAGAATTCGTGGAAAAAAGTCGCCGAAGAAAGAAACTCGTTCACGGACAAAGTGAAAAAAATCAGGGAGTCTTCCGACAAGAGCATTGAGAAAGAACTGACCAAAGAACAGATCAAAAAATGGGAAGAACACAAATCCCGGATGATGAAGCAGGCCCGCAAGATGAGTAAAAAGGGCAAAAAAAATGGGCGGCAAAAAAGGGGACAGCGGAAATATGCGCGGCGGATGTATGAACTGCGAAAGTTATGACTGTGGCGACGGTAAAATGAGAGGCGAACACGACGACAAATAGTCTCACCCCTGGCTTTTCTGATGCGGCCTTATCCTTTCAAGGGAGAGGGCCGCGCTTTTTCCGCACCCGTAAAACGCCGGCTTTTCTGTTAAATCTTTAAGAAACTGTCTTTTTCAATCACCTTCCGGCCGTTAACAAAAAGATATTCCAGCCCTTCGGCATAAGAATGAGGATTTTCCACAGAAGCTCTATCCGAAAAAAGATCCGGATCAAAGACCGCTATATCCGCGGCATATCCTTCTTTGATATAGCCCCTGTCCTTGATCCTGAATTTTTCGGCCGGCAGAGAGGTCATCGAGCGCAGAGCATGGTTTAAGGATATCAGCCGCTCATCTTTCACAAACTGCCGGAGTTTACGCGGAAAATTCCCGTAACTTCTGGGATGAGGCTTTGCCTCTCCGAAAACCTGCGTCCATCCGTCGGAACCGGATAAAATATAGTCTTTTTTCATTATTGCCCGTACATTCTCAATATCCTGGCTCATGAATATGCAAAAGGGCGGCGCCGGAGACAAGACAAGCTCCATGAGAACATCTATCGGCGGGCGCAAAAACTCTTCCGCTATGGCGCTTATGCTTTTTCCCTCGTAATTGCCGCGATGAGGATAAACGCTTATTATTATCCTATCCGGCGGCAGATAATTCAATTTACTTTCAAGTGCCGATTTCAGCGCCTCGTAACACTCCCCCTTCCCGTGCTCGGTTTTCAAAACACTGCCGTCAAGAAATTCCGGATTAACGAGCAAAGTGATATAGGTTGAGCCGTAATCATAGGCATATTGATCGGCTGTAACATCAAGGCCTTCCCCGCGGGCGGCTTCAATTTTTTCAAGTGGGACTTCCGGCGGCAAGGCGTTCAAGGGCGCTGATATTTTCAGGTGTGAGATTTCAAGCGGCACGCCGGTCCTGCGGGCTATGCCGATCGCCTCATCAACAGCGTCACTCACACCGATCCCGGTTTCGCTCCTCATATGAGTGGCGTATACACCTCCCCGCCGCCGGCAAACGCGGGCCATAATCTCGATCTCTTCTTTTGAAGCAAAACATCCGGGGGAATATTCAAGGCCGGTGGAAAAACCCCGCGCTCCCTCATCC
>PHAM01000012.1 GCA_002841685.1 Elusimicrobia bacterium HGW-Elusimicrobia-2
ATGTGGGTTGTATTGTTGCTAACGTGGGGACACTGATCAATATATGCCAGGCGGTGGAGAAGAATAAAGCCGTAACGCGGGTGAATGTCACAATCACGGGAGATGTGGAAAATCCTGTTATAGCCCGCTGCGCCGTCGGCACCCGTGTGGCGGATATTGTCGCGCTTGCCGGGCCGCGCCAACAGAACCATACGCTGATAAACGGCGGGCCCATGATGGGAGACATAATCGATGAGGATTTTTGTGTTACCAAGACTGCCGGAGCCATCCTTGTTCTGCCGGGCGATTCATCCCTCGTGGCCAAAAAAATGAGGACAGCGCAGGTCTCAAAGCGCAGGGCGAAATCAATATGCGAGCAGTGCATGGATTGCACTCTGGTCTGCCCGAGAAATCTTCTGGGCCACCGGATATTCCCTCACAAAATAATGAGGATGAATTTTTTCGCATCGCCCGAGTTTAATGAGATCAGCTCGGGAAGTTTCCTCTGTTCCCAGTGCGGCCTTTGTGAGGCAGCCTGTCCGCAGAACCTTTCTCCGCGTGCGATTTTTAAATCCGTTAAAGAGGAACTTATCAAAAAGGGGCACAAAAATCTGCTCACCTCATCGGATCTCCGGGCGCATAGCGAAAGAGCGTTAAGGCAATTCTCCTCTCATCGCCTTGTTCAGAGACTGGGGCTTGCGGAATGTGATAAATCTGCCGGATTTTATCCGGAAGAGATCGTGCCGGATAAAGTAAAAATAGCTCTGCATCAGAATGCGGGGCTCCCGTCTTTTCCCGTTGTAAAGCCGGGCGCGGAAGTGAAGGAAGGCGATATCATAGCCAAGGCGCCGGAGAAGGCGTTAGGGGCGAATCTGCACGCCAGCATATCGGGGACGGTGGTGAAAATTGATGAAAATTATATTTATATCGGTTAATGCGCGGATAAAAAGGAGTGCTATATGGAAGCTGCGATAGGTTTGGTAGAACTGTGTTCCATTTCCAGCGGATTTGAGGTTGCTGACGCTATGCTCAAAATGTCGCCAGTTGAGCTCGTGGAAGCGCATCCTGTCTGCCCCGGGAAATTTATAATTCTTGTTACGGGAACTCTTTCAGATGTTGCCAGCAGCATGGATAAGGGGATAGATATGGCGGGGGAATTCCTGGTGGATACGCTGACCATCCCGAATGTTCACACTGAAGTTATAAGGGCTATCCGGGGAATCACGGATGTTTCAGAGATAGAATCTTTAGGATCGGTGGAGACGATGTCCGTGGCCGCGTGCATTGTCGCCGCGGATGCGGCCAGAAAAAAAGCGGATGTCAGTTTGATAGAGATACGCATAGCGATGGGCATCGGCGGCAAAAGTTATTTCACCCTCACCGGAGAGGTGGGGGCGGTGAAGACGGCCGTCAACGCCGCCTGTAAAGCGGTCGCGGGCGACGGGATCATAGTCCATAAGATGGTGATTCCTCAGGTCCACCCCGATATGAAAAAAGTTGTTTTATAAAGGATGGACAATGCTGAGAAATAGTTCGGAAATATTCACTGTAAAACAGGCCAGCGAATGGGCGAGTAAGCATCTCAAAAGAAATGTCACCACTTCAAATATTTCTTATCTTATTCAATACGGAAAAGTCAAAAAATTTAGAGACAACGGAAATGCCCTTATAAAAAAAGCGGATTTGGAGGATTATTATAATTCTTTTTTAGGTAGAAGAGAAATTAACTGGAAGGCAAAATTGGGAGATGATTTAAATTGGAAATTGTCGTTCGATTATCTTAAGGAAGCTGATACAACTAAACATGTTCACCGCCTGCATCCATATAAAGGGAAATTTATTCCTCAATTGGTGGAATACTTTTTAGACGACAATACGGATGATTTTAAAAAGGAAATATATTTTAAAAAGGGCGATATTGTTTTGGACCCTTTTTGCGGCAGCGGAACCGCATTAGTTCAGGCAAATGAATTGGGGATTCATGCGATAGGAACAGACATATCCGCTTTTAATGTTATGATTAGCAATACAAAAATTGGGAAATATGATTTAACGAAATTACTTTATGAAATTGGAAAAATAACAAATGCGTTACGACAATTTATTGCAGATTCAAATACCGTTAAATTTGAAGCGCATTTACTGGAAGAATTAAAAAAATTTAATAATAATTATTTTCCATCCCCTAAATTCAGATATGAAGTAAGGCGCGGAGAAATAAATGAAGAAAAATATGGCAATGAAAAAGCCAAACAGTTTTTGACTATATATTCAAATCTTGTTAAGCAATACGGGATACAACTTAAACAGAATAAATCCGATACGTTTCTTGACAAATGGTATCTGGAACATGTTCGGGAAGAGATTGATTTTGTTTACAATTTTGTTGAAAAAGTGAAAGACTTAAATTCGCGAAAAATAATAAAAATCATTTTAAGCAGAACCATACGTTCTTGTCGCGCAACAACGCATTCTGATTTAGCGACACTGAAAGAACTTATTACAACGACGTATTATTGCTCAAAACACGGGAAAATCTGCAAGCCGTTATTTTCTATATTAAGCTGGTGGAAAAGATATAGTGAAGACACTATTCAAAGATTGTGCGCATTTGATAAATTAAGAACGGATACTTTTCAAAAGTGTTTAACAGGTGACGCCAGAACAATAAATATTTTTTCAAAATTCAGGAGAACAAGGAACAAATTTGATATACTGCTTAAAGAGCAGAAAATAAAAGGAATTTTTTCAAGCCCACCTTATGTTGGTTTAATTAATTATCATGAGCAACATGCTTATGCGTATGATTTGTTTGCTTTTGATAGGAAAGATGATTTAGAAATAGGTCCTCTGTTTAGAGGGCAGGGTAATGAAGCAAAAAAAACATATGTTCAGGGGATTTCAGATGTATTAAATAATTGTAAAAAATTTTTAGCGACGGATTTCCATGTATTTTTAGTCGCGAATGACAAATTTAATTTATATCCAACAATAGCTGAAAAATCCGGAATGAAAATTGTAAATCAGTTCAAGCGTCCGGTGCTTAATAGAACGGAAAGAGATAAAGGCGCATATTCGGAAATAATTTTTCATTTAAGGAGTAAATGAAATGGACATTATTATAAAAGGCTATCTTGATAGATTTGTTGAAGAGTTTGGACTAGATGGAAAAGAAATGGATATTAATTTTGAAAAGATGTGTTACTACGCAATTTTGAGTAATGAATTGAACAATTTAGATGACAATGATATAGATGATATAAGTGTTGGTAAAAATAAAGGCATCGATGGTATTTGTTTTTCAATTGACGGTAAGATTGTTACAAATAAATCTGAAATTGAAGAATTGAGAGTTGCTCAAAAAAATTTTGAGATGTCACTTTGTTTTATTCAAGCAAAAACGTCTTCTAAATTTTCAGACAGTGAGATAGGAAATTTTAGTGATACGGTCATTGATTTTTTATCAGAGAACCCTAAATATGATTTGACATCGAAAGCTAAAGAATACCACGATATTTATCTTGAAATACTTAAATTGCTTACATTTTTAAAATCATTTAATTGTAAATTATACTATTGCTCAACCGGAGTATGGAATAATGGAACAAGTTGTTCAAAAACAATAGACATTAAGAAGGGCATTATAAGAAAAATGGAGAAATTTAAAAATGGACAAATTGAGATATTTCCAATTGACAAAGAAAAATTACGAAAACTTTATGATAAAGCGAATCAACCGCTAAATACGGATTTTCTTTTTTCAAAAAAAATGACATTGGCTACTGTTAGTGATGTCGAAGAATCGCACATAGGGGTATTACCTTTTAGTGAATTTAGAAAAATTATAATAGATAGTGATACAGATAAACTTAAGCCGTTGTTTTCCGATAATGTAAGGGATTTTTTGGGTATTGATGAAAAAGTAAATGATAATATCAGTAAAACAATTACTGAAAAACAATTTTCATTGTTTCAAATATTGAATAATGGTATTACAATTATTGCAGAAGAAAATAAAGGGCGAGGTGATAGATTTATTCTTAGTAACTATCAAATAGTTAATGGATGCCAAACTTCGAATGTTTTGTATTTAAATAGACATATAGAGGGTATTGACAGTTTGTTAATACCTATTATATGCCTATGCACTTGCCCCCACTTAAGCGCAATTGTGAATTATTCATCGTCGGATAAATTGCAATATTTACATATGGTGGTGTCAAGTGCATAAGCATTTACCTATTAAACTTATTATTACGGATAGTGAGAATATTCGGGACAGGACAATTGTATCAACAAATAATCAAAATAAAATAAAAGAAGAACAACTATTGGCTCTTACGTCTTTTCAAAAAGGGCTTGAAGAGTTCTATAAAAGTATGGATGATGGGTTGTATTATGAAAGGCGAAAATCTCAATATTCATTCGACCCAAGAATTAAGAAAAAAGTAATAGTTGATATTAGAGAACAAATTAAAACATATGTTGCCATGTTTCTTGAAGAGCCACACGTAGTGTCTGGTTACTTTGGGAAAGTGTATAAAGAAAGAAATGAACAAATATTTCGCAAAGAGCATAAATACGAACCTTATTATTTAAGTGGTTTGACTCAGTTTAAATTTAAAACATTAATCAATTCCAAAAAAATAGATAGGAAGTATAATAAAGCGAGATATCATATATTTATGCTTTTCAGAAAGATTACCGAACCTAATGAAAAGGTTGATGCTTCAAATAACAAAATCCAAAAATATTGTGACGAGATAATTAAAACACTTCGAGACGAAAAGAAGTGCTTAGAAACTTTTATGAATGTTATAGCAATTATTGATGCCTCAGGAATTGATATTAATGATCAGAAAGAGATATATAAGAAATCGACAACGAATGTTTTGATTGAAGAATTCGTAAAACGGTATAAATAATGACGACTTTATCAAAAGGATTTAAAAGGCATATCACTGAGACAATTAAAGTTTGCTTACGCGATAAATTTCAGAATTATAAACCTGAAACCGCAAATATGCCGTTTCATTATCGCTTATTAGGTAAAGACAGAATGGCCTTATTTTCTTTTCTTCAATCGTTAAACACAACATTTGGAACTTCAATTTACGAGCCTGTTGCGAAAGAACTTGCAAAAACAATTTTCAAGGAAGTTTATACTCAATACAAACTTGGAAATATTATCACTCAAGCTGCTCAAAATGAGATTCAGAAAATAATGAATAATCTTTCGGTGGGCGGCGAGGTAAATAAGAGCGGAGAAACAGAAAAAATAAGAAAGGTTGCGAGATCGGGGAAAGAAAACAAACTCAAATCAGTAAAAGTGGATTTGTTCCTGGTTTCGAAAAAAAATGAAGTGTTTATGTTTGATTTAAAAACAGTTAAGCCAAACAAGGGTGATTTTATTTCCTATAAAAGAAATATGCTTGAATGGCTTGCAGTTTATTTTTACCAAGATCAGAAAGCAAAAGTAAATACGCTCATTGCAATACCGTATAATCCTTATGAACCAAAACCCTATGCGAGGTGGACAATGAAAGGAATGCTAGATTTGAAAGAAGAAGTAAAAGTTGCTGAGGAATTTTGGAATTTTTTAGGTGGAAATGGAGCGTATGAGGATTTACTGGATTGTTTTGAACAAGCAGGTGTTGAATTAAGAGTAGAAATTGATAGATATTTTTCCAAATTTAAAAATAGGATGAAACGCAAAAATGATTAACAACTGGGAGGTTAAATAATATGAATATAGCCATGGGTTCCGATCACGGTGGATTTGATTTGAAAGAGTATCTTAAAGCAGCTCTCCAGAAAAAAGGGCATACGGTTGTAGATTTCGGTTGCTATTCTCTTGACGCTGTGGATTATCCGGACATAGCTTTTCTTGTGGCTGAAGCCATGAAAGATAAAAAATACGACAAAGCCATTCTCATAGACGGCACGGGCGGCGGGATGACGCTGGCGGCGAATAAGGTGAAGGGGGCCAGGGCCGTGTGCGCTTATAATGAGATGACGGGCGCCTTCGCCTCGGAACACGATGACGCCAACATCCTCTGCCTGGGCGGCAAGATGATAGGCGAACTGCTCGCAGAGAAAATAGCGGATGCCTATATAAACACGCCCTTCGGCGGAGCGCGCCATCAAAGGCGGCTGGATAAGATAGCCGCTATTGAGAGGAAATATTTCAAATGAAAATTGCCGTGGCTTCGGATCACGCCGGTTTCAAGATCAAGGAAAATATTAAAAAATATTTGGCGGACAAGGGGTGTATGGTAGAAGATTTCGGCGCCCCGGGCGAAGAATCTTTTGATTATCCGGATTCCGCGTATCCCGCGGCCAGGTCTATAGCAGAGGGAAAGAATGACAAAGGCGTGTTTGTGTGCGGCTCTGGTAACGGGGTGAATATAGTGGCAAATAAAGTAAAAGGCATCCGTTCGGCGCTCGCGTATAACAGGGAAGCCGCCGGATTTGCCGCCACCGATACGGGCTGTCAGGTGATCTGTTTCGGGGCGAGGTTTATGGGTATGGATATGATTAAGGAATGTATAGATGCCTGGCTTTCGGCGCCGGCGGCAACGGGCCGGCATCTCAGGAGAATAAATAAAATAAACGGGGGAGAAAGATGAATGCCGCTAAAGTTATAGGCCGTGTTGTAGCCACGGCGAAATGGAAAACACTGGAGGGGAAAACACTGCTGCTCCTTCAGCCCACGGACTGGTCGGGCAGGGCGTGCGGCGACATTATCGTCGCCGCTGACAGCGTCGGGGCCGGCGCGGGGGAATTCGTTTTTTATGTTAAATCCAGAGAGGCCTGCTTTTCGTGGCTGTCGGGGAATAAACAGTTGCTGGCTGAAATGCCGCCGCTTGACGCTACGGTTATGGGTATTATAGACGGTGTGGATATGATAGATGAGCCGGATGCCGGAAAGAAGCTCGTAAAATGAAAATATGTAAAGTGGTGGGCAACGTTTGGGCGACGAGGAAGCAGGCGTGCCTGGTAAATTATAAACTTCTTCTTGTCACACCCTATGACACGGAAACGGGGAAAACGAACGGAGAAACCGTCATGGCTGTTGATGTCGTCGGAGCCGGGAAGGGCAATATAGTGCTTGTGAATGACGAAGGCAATTCCGCCAGAGGAATGCTTGAGAAACCCGTCGCGGGGATAAGAACTGTCGTCTGCGGCATAGTTGATGAGACCTTGCTTGACGGAAAGCATAGAAAATTTCATTAGGAGGAAAAATGGATAGAAAAGAAGTTGAACAGATCGTGAGGGAAATTTTATCGCAGAATCAGAAGAGCCCCGTATCGGGTAAAACGGCTCCCGTGATCAATTACGTCTCGCCTGTCACTTACGGGTCTTCCGGCAAGCCGGTTTCCAATAATGTGAAAGTCACTATCGGCACGGCGGGTAAAATTTTTTCAAATGACGGCTTTGCGCCGCTTAAACAGCAGGCGTCTTCCCGTGAGTTTAAATGCCCTTTGCTTGAAGGGACAGTCAGCGAATGCATAGGCTGCGCGCAGTGCGTTGTCACCCGTCCTGAGGACGTAAAGGCGATAATGCTGGCGGGCGCCTCAAGGATATCGGCTCTGCATCCGGAAAACGGCTCTTATGATTCGGCCATCGCCTCGATGATAGATCACACACTCCTTAAAGCCAATGCCACCCAGGAACAGGTAGGGGAATTGTGCGAAGAGGCTAAAAAATATCATTTCGCAACCGTTTGTGTGAACCCCGGCTATGTGGCTTTATCAAAGGATCTTCTCAAAGGTTCTGATGTGGGAGTGACAACTGTCATCGGTTTTCCTCTGGGCGCGACGACATCCACCACAAAAGCCATAGAGGCGCGCGACGCTATCGCCGCCGGCGCGGATGAGATAGACATGGTTATAAATGTGGGAGCGCTCAAAAGCGGCAATTATCAGCTCGCGCTGGACGATATCAAGGCCGTCAGAGAAGTGACAAGAGGGCATGTCCTTAAAGTTATTATTGAAACGGCGCTACTGACAAAAGAGGAAAAGATCAAGGCCTGCGAACTTTCAAAGGAAGCCGGGGCTGATTTTGTGAAGACCTCAACCGGTTTTTCAACGGGAGGCGCTACGGTTGAGGACATCAAGCTTATGCGTTCCACCGTGGGCCCGGCTATGGGAGTCAAGGCATCGGGCGGCGTTCACAACAGGGACGATGTTGTGGCGCTTAAAGCCGCCGGCGCCACGCGCATAGGGGCTTCGGCTTCGGTGGCGATCGTTACCGGCGCGAAAACAGAATCGAAAGGATATTGAAAAATACCGGTGTTATTGAATAATAATGCCCGTATGGGAGGGGACAGAACCAAGCCCCGGAAACAGGAGGATTAAAATGGCACAGATGGCATTGGGAATGGTTGAAACGAAGGGTCTGATCGGAATGGTGGAAGCGTCCGACGCGATGGTCAAAGCGGCGAAGGTTGAACTTTCAGGATACGAGAAGATCGGCGGCGGTTATGTCACCACATTCGTCAGAGGCGAGGTGGGCGCGGTCCGCGCGGCTGTTGAAGCCGGTTCCGCGGCCGCCCAGAGAGTGGGAGAGCTTGTGTCCGTTCATGTAATACCCAGGCCGGACGACCAGTTGGAAGGGATCCTGCCGAAATAAACATTTTTTCCGGGTTGATTAATGGATAAAGAGCGTCTGGAGAATCTGATCTTTGACGAACTCCTGAAGTTAAATCCCAAAGAGAAAAATATCAAGAGGGGTTTTTTCGCGGGAGATTATCTGCGAGGCCTGTCGCCTAAGGCGTCAGGCTCCGTCAGTCTCGTTACAGAGAATGATGTCAGGGAATTTCTGAAAACAGGCTCAAGGGTACTGAGTGTGCCCGGCGGGGCTATAATCACGCCTCTTGCCCGGGAACTTATGGATGAGAAGAATGTAAAGGTGGAATATGAAAGACCTTAATGGCAAAATCCTTCAGATAGCGGAAAAGGAAAAGGATCTCGTCGGGAGAAAAGCCGCGCTGAAGAAAAAAATAGAGAAAATTCTCAAGGCCGCCGCGTCCGAGGAGGAGCGCCTGATGAGCGATGCCGACCGCAGGGCGGGCGAAGAGAAGGAAAAAATGCTCTCTGAAAGCAGGGAACGTTCGCAGGAGCAGGTGAGACAGATGCTCCTTGACGCTGAGATAGAGGCGAAAAGAGAGGCTGTTATTTTCAGGCAAAAAAGCGGGAAGTTGATCCTCTCTCTCTTCAAAGAACTGGAAGGGTACTTTAAAAATTGATCGCTCCTCTCAGAAAGATCTATCTGGCGGGCCCGGCGGGGCGTTTCAATTCCGTTTTCGCTTTTCTTCAGAAAAAAGGCGTGATGGAACTTGCCGAAACTCCTTTAGAGATCACGAGCCCTGCCGCAGATAAGGACAGCGTTTCTTTTTACGATATCGCCGGGAGAGTGGAGGATCTGAAAGAGCTCATACAGTTCCTCGCCGAAGGCGGCGAGGCCTCGGCAAAGGGTCAGAAAAAGATCCCCGGTTTTAACGCGGAGAAGATCCTCGCGCGATTTCCCGGTTTAAAAAAGGCTTTCGCCGAAAACCGCGGCAGAATAAACGAACTGTCGGACAAAATATCCCGTATTGAGAAAGCGCTGTCACTGCCGGTTGATTTTACCTCGCTTTCCGTGCTTTCCATGACCTCCTGGCGGCTTTTTTCGTTTCCGGCGAAAAAAGCATCAAACCTTGAGGACTTTTTCTCCGGCTTTTCAGATTCCGTCCTAGAGTGCGTTTATTCCGATTCCAAAAAGAAAATATACATGCTGCTTTTCCCCTCCGGCAAAATGCCGTCTGACGAAAATTTGCAAAGCGCATCGCTCATCTCGCGAATTGAGTTTATGGATATCCCTGCGGATCCGGAATCTGAATTGAAAAAACTCAGAGAAGATCTGATCATCGCCAAAGATGAGGAGGAAATGCTCTACGACGAGAAAAAAGGCATGGCCGCGTATATGGGGCAGCTGCTGCTCGTCTATGATTATTATGAAAATGTGAAAATAAGAGAGGCCTCAAAACTGGAGAAGGTGTTTGAGACCGGAAAAATGTTCGTGCTGTCGGGCTGGATCAGGGAAAAAATCACAGGGGATGTTTTGAACGAGACGGCTTTGAATTTCCCCGATCTTTACTGTGAATCGAGAAAACCCCTGAAGGGGGAAGATGTGCCGGTGAGCCTGGAAAACAATGACCTCGCCCAACCTTATGAATTTCTGACGTCCATGTACGGCGTGCCTTCATACGGCTCGGTGGATCCGTCGCCGCACGCCGCCGTTTTTTTCGCTTTCTTTTTCGGGCTCTGCCTGACGGACGCCATGTACGGCCTTGTTATAGCGGGTGTCTCCGCCTGGGCGCTGGGATGGAAGAAAACACCCCGTGAACTTAAAAAAATCTTGAGAATATTTCTCGGCGGCGGTTTGTTCACGGTTGCCGCGGGGGCGGTCACGGGCGGCTGGTGCGGACCCGATTTTCTTTCGCGTCTCCCCGGGAGCCTCGGTTTTTTAAAAATCGCCGCGGACAAACTTGTTTTGTTCGATCCTGTTAAAGACGCGCTTTTATTTGTAGGAATAGCCATTGCCTGCGGTTTTGCGCAGGTTATGTGGGGAATGGTTCTGAAATGTGTTGATGACTTCAGGCAGGGCCGGACATGGGCTCTTTTCTTTGAGGATATAGCCGCTATTATGATACAGATCTCAATGCCGGCGCTGCTGGCGGTTTACGCGCTCAAGATTTTTACGCCGGGGGCAATGCTGCTGAATACGCTGCATATCATGTTCGGCGCCGGCGCCGCGTCCATAGTGACATATAACCTGATAACGCAGGAAGGCCCCATTTTCAAACTGCTGTGGAGTTATTACGGCCTTTATTCCGTGCTCACGGGCAACGCGTTTTCAGATATTCTTTCCTATATCAGGCTGTTCGCCCTGGGATTGACGACGGGGCTGGTGGCTATGGCGATAAACGAGATCGTCTGGATAGTGGTGTCATGGGGCGTGTGGGCTATCCCGTTTGCGGCTGTTTTTTTTGTGCTTCTGCACGCCGGTAATCTTGTGATCAATATGCTGGGCGCGACGGTGCACACGATGAGGCTGCAGTTTTACGAGTTTTTCACCAAATTTATAAGAACTGGCGGCCATTATTTTAAACCGCTTAAAAATTTCGTAAAATACTCTTCGCTTGAGAGCGCAGAGACAGGACGGTGATTATGATGGTTGAGAAAGTTTATCGGGAGGTAATAAAATGGATGGATTGACAATTGCTTTATTCGGGGCCGGGATCGCCGTGTTTCTCGGGGGGATAGGCTCCGCCGTCGGCGTGTCGACGGCCGGTCAGGCCGCCGCCGGCGTTTTGAGCGAGAAGCCGGAAAAATTCGGCGAGACATTTATTCTTGTGGCTCTTCCCGGAACACAGGGCATTTACGGCTTCGCCGTGGGATTTATGGCGATCCTCAAGCTCGGTCTTCTGGGCGGCGGCACGCCCGCGGCGGTATCTGTCAACCAGGGGCTTCTTCTTCTGGCCGCCTGCATTCCCGTGGGAGTGGCCGGGCTCTTGAGCGGAATCTATCAGGGCAGGGTCTGCGCTTCAGGAATAGGTATTGTGGCCAAACAGGAAGGCAAATTCGGACTCGCGGTCATATACGGCATTCTTGTGGAGACTTACGCGCTGCTGGGTTTTGTCACATCGATCCTGGTGGTCCTCTCGGTGCAGCTCTAAAATGGCCTGGCAGGAACTTCTTGACAGTATAGAAAAGAGCATGAGCGATGAGCTCGATGAGATGCTTAAAAGCGCCGAGGATAAAAAAAAGAAGAGTCTCGCCGCCGCTGAAGCTAACGCGCGCAAGCTGCTGGATGATGCCCGCGGGGAATCTGAACGGGCGGCCGGACTCCTGCACGATGAGATCATCTCAGGCGGCCGGATACAGTCAAAAAACATCCTTCGCAAAGCGCATCTTCACGAGATAAACGCCGTTTACGACGCGTTTAAGGAAAAACTGATGGCCTCCGCTGATCTGAAAAAGAAGATACTGATTGATTTTATAGAGAAAAACGCGGCCGGCGCCCCGGAGGCGGAAGTGTCCGCCGAAGTGCACTCTCTGCTTAAGAGCGCGGATTTTTCAAAAAAAATAAAATTGGTAAAAACAAACACCGATTGTCCCGTTATCATCAACATGGATAAAATAGTTATGAGCTTTGACTGGGATGAATTTCTACAGAAATTCAAAGCCGACACTATCAGAAAAATGAGCGAAGAAGGATCCGGTGCTTAACAGTTTGACATTAGAACAGTCTCCTTTCGGACGCGGTGCCGGCGCTGTTTTCGCTGTGGGGAAAGCCCGCGTGCTGGAAACACTGCTCTTAAGCCCGCTGGAGCTGAAAGCGGCTTTCAACGCCGGGGATTTTCACGGCGCCGAATCTGTTATAAAGAGCAGGGCTTTCGGACGCTTGGTAGATAACGGTAAGGAAGATTTCGGCATAGGAAAATATATCGCCGAAACCTCGGCCCTTTTCTCGGAAATATCGCAAAAAAGCGGGGCTTTTTTCACCTCTGACGAATCGGGATTTCTGCGATTCCTCGAGGAAAATTCCAGGAACGATATCCTCTCGGCGCTGGACATTTACCCCGCGCCGCTGGATTTCTATGGATTTATTGACGATAAAAGAAAAAGCCTGATGGGGCGGATAGAGGGCGATGACGTGCTGGAATATATATGGCTGGCGCTCTGGTGGCAGGCCAGGATAGTGAGGATGATACTCATGGCCAAGATGCGGGAAGCGGATTTTAAATATGTCTCCTGAGGAAAAAAAAGTTTTTGCCTGCGGCGAAAACTTTTTCTGCAGCCTTTTTGCCTCGCTCGGCGCCGCGACGGCGGAATGGAAAGGCGATGAAGCCGAGGTGTTTGAAAAAATGAAAGCCGCACAGGGAGCTTTTTTCATATTCTCGCAGAGCGCTTTTGAGGATCTGAAAAAAAATTTCAAGGAGCGTTTTGCCGACGCCCCGTATATAGTCTTCCCTCTCCCGGGGGAAGAGAACAGGATAGAAAGGGAAATAGCGGAGCTTGTAAAAATTGCCGTGGGAGTCGAGATATAGCGCACCGGAGAACAGAAATATGAATAAAAAAGGAAAAATTATCAGAGTGGCCGGGCCCCTTATTCAGGCGGTCGGCCTCGATGACGTCAAGATGTATGAGGTCGTGCATGTCGGCAGACAGGGACTCATAGGAGAGGTTATAGAGATCCAGGGAGAGGTGATTTCCGTGCAGGTCTATGAGGAGACAGGGGGCATAGCCCCGGGTGAGCCGGTCGAGGCGACGGGTTCTCCTCTTACTGTCGAGCTCGGGCCGGGACTTATACAGTCCATATACGACGGCATCCAGCGCCCGCTTGAAAAGGTGCGGGAGCAGACAGGCGATTATATCTTGCGCGGCGTGAGGGCAGCGGGCCTCGCGCGCGACAAAAAATGGGAATTCAAGCCTCTTGCCGCAAACGGCACCCAGGTGCAGGAGTTCTCGATTCTCGGAACAGTTAAGGAATCAGAGGCTATAGAAAGCAAGATCATGGTGCCGCCCGGCGTTTCCGGAAAAGTTTCGGGAATCAAGGCGGGTTCTTTTCTTGTGACGGACGATATCTGCAAAGTGGGGGATACTCCGGTTCAGATGATGTTCAAATGGCCGGTGCGCAAGCCTCTGCCCTATACGAAAAAAATACAGCCGTCGGAGCCGCTCGTTACCGGCACAAGAGTGATAGATTCTTTTTTTCCTGTGGCCAAGGGCGGCACGGGATGTATTCCGGGGCCTTTCGGCAGCGGCAAAACGGTTGTTCTGCACCAGCTGGCGAAATGGTCTGACGCTGATGTCGTGGTTTACGTCGGCTGCGGGGAAAGAGGCAATGAGATGACGGATGTCCTCACGGAATTTCCCGAACTGCTGGATCCCAGGAGCGGGCGGCCTCTTCTTGAGAGAACGGTGCTGATAGCCAACACGTCAAACATGCCTGTCGCCGCCAGGGAAGCCTCTATTTATACAGGTATTACGATAGCTGAGTATTTCCGCAATCAGGGTATGGATGTCGCCGTGATGGCCGATTCCACCTCCCGCTGGGCGGAGGCCCTCAGAGAAATGTCCGGCCGGCTGGAAGAGATGCCGGGCGAAGAAGGTTATCCGGCATATCTGACTTCAAGGATCGCCGGTTTTTACGAGAGAAGCGGAGTGGTGGAGGCGGGCACGCCTCCCAGGACGGGTTCCGTGTCAGTGGTCGGAGCTGTTTCGCCCCCCGGCGGCGATCTTTCCGACCCCGTGGTGCAGGCGACTCTGCGGATGGTGAAGGTGTTCTGGAGCCTGGAATCGTCACTGGCTTATCAGAGGCATTTTCCGGCGATCAACTGGCTGAATTCCTATTCGCTGTATATAGACGATATCACGGATTTTTATGAGAAAAACAGCATGAAAGAGTTTCCCGCGATGAGAAAACAAGCTCTGAAAATCCTGCAGGAGGAATCGAGCCTCCAGGAAATTGTCCGTCTTGTAGGAGTGGAATCGATCTCCGACGAGGACCGTCTGACTCTTGAAACCGCCAAGATCCTAAGAGAGGATTTCCTGCATCAGCACGCTTTTGACGAGCAGGACGCCTATACCGCTGTCAGTAAACAGTTCAAGATGCTGGGAATAATCATGATGTTTCATGAACGCGCCGAAAAGGCCGTGAAAAAAGGCGTGCCGATAAAGCAGATCATGGATATTCCCTGCAAGGAAAAAATAGCCAGGATGAAAATAATGGATGAGGCGGAATTACCCGAGGTGGAAAAAATACTTAAAGAAAATTTTGCCGCGCTTCAGGTCGCAGGCGGAGGGAAGGAAGAATGAAAGAATATAGAAGTATCAGGAGCATACAGGGGCCGCTCATCAGGGTTGACGGTGTGAAAATGACATCCTTAATATTATCTTGTTCAGGACATTGTTTTATTGACAATGCTTTTGCTGAGGTTGACATATAATTGTTTTGCCTACAAAAGCAGTGCAACGGTGCAATATGCTAATGCTGCATGGACAAAAAAAGATCGGGATAATGTTTTAGCAAGTTTTTTTAAAAAAGCAGTCCATATAAATGGAGTTACAAAAACAAAAGAAGAACTTGGAGACAGGATGAAAAGAATAATTAAAGCTGGTGTTTTTTTATTTCTGGTTATTTCATTAAATGAAGTTGGATTTGCGGAAGAAACCACGAAAGAAAAAAATATCAGACAGAAGTCAACGGTTCAGAAGGGTCAGTCGAAACAACTTCCACAGAAGGAGTTAGAAAGACAGATGGAAGAGAAAATGATAAGGCAGAATGCGCCGTATGTTGAGAAAAATATAGAAAGATTGAAAAAAAGAATAAAACAGATAGAAGAAGGGCACGCAAAAATTTTTTACAAAAATGGCAAGATGGCAATAAAAACACTTGAGGAAGAAGGAGAAATGGTAGCGTGGGGTAATACATTTTTAAGTTTAGAGCGAGCAAGAGGAAAAGCAAAGTCAGCAGTGCCCCATATAGGAGAAATTTTAATAAAAGATCCGTGTCCTTATATAAGAAAGCTGGCGGCGAATGCCCTCGGCATGATAGGTGATAAATCAGCGATACCCGCATTGAAGGAAGCGTTGAAGGATGATGATAATGAGATTATTGGAACAGCTATTAGAAGCATAGGCAAAATTGGGGGAGTCGGGGCGATTTCAGTATTAAAGGCAATAGATGTTGAAGGGGACAGAGAAAAGAAGATTAATGTGGGGAATGAACTGATAAGGGCGGGGGATAAAGAAACAGGACTAAAAAAGTTAAGAGAAGAGAAATCAGTTGGGGTGTTATATTTTCTCATACTAAAGAAGATTATTTCGTTTAAAGATTGCGCTGATTTGTTTATGTGTGTGGCAGAATGTGGCGAACAATATGAAAGATTAAACGCAGCTTATGCATTGGCAAAATTTGGGAGTCGGGCCAATAAAAAACTTGCTTTTAAAATTGCGATTGAAAATTTAAATAGCAAGGATATTAAAACGCTTGACTCAGCGGTAGGGATATTAAGAAATGTGGGCGATAAAAGAGCGATGCCGTATATTAAAGAATTTTTAAAGCGCGAGGATATATCCTATGTGAAATCAAGCGCGCAGCGAGTTTTGGAAGCATTAGAGAAGGAAAGGTGAAAATTAAAGTTGTATATGCTTTTCTAATTTTTGCTGCGACTGATTTAATTGCGTACAATCCTTCCGCATCTATTACTTAATGCCCAAAACAATTGGGACACGAAAGATGGGACTATATGGAACGAGGAACAGTATAATTATTATCCGGGTGTGAACTGCTCTAATTTTTTTCGCAGTGTGTGATAGCAGGGGGGCTTGAGATATTTAAGTTTAAGGAATTTCTTGGTTTTACCGGGTTTGACGACAAGGGTTGCATAAATGCTTGTGATGTTTTAGCAAGTTTTTTTAAAAAAGCAGTCCATATAAATGGAGTTACAAAAACAAAAGAAGAACTTGGAGGACAAAAACTGGAAGATGCGGTAACAATTGTCGAAGGAGATGCAATTGTTTATGGAAGAACTTATCAGAATGATAATTATCAACATGCTGTACTTGTTGGACACTATACAGGTTCTTTATCAGGAATAAATTTGGGAGCATACGCTAATTCAAATGACATGGGTGGAAATATTAGTCTAACAGGGATGATGAACGGGGGCTCCGAAAGTCCTTTTGATATTGCTACGGTGTTTCATTTTCCGACGAAGGAGGAAGCGGGCTGTGATGAAAGAATTTTTGCAACTGGTTCAACTTATTTAGGGAACGATGTTTTTGTAAGGGTAAAATATTCAGCCGAAGGCGTTAACATAGAGGGTTTTATCTGGGAAAATCCTGATCCTGAGAATGAGGAACAGGATATGATTATAGGCGAGCCCGAAGAAGTTCTTATTTTTCAGACGGGGTGCGCATATCTCATTTCGGGATTTTGCATAGATGCCAATAAAGGGTGTCCGTCGGAAGACAGGGTTTTTTCAAGTGTTTGGACAAGCACATCCCCCGCTCATTGGGCATACTGGGTGAGAAAAGCGGTTGAATACGCGAATGATAATTATGAACCGGATGTTGAAAGAGAGACGGAATTGCAAAATGCCCGGTGGTGTATTACTGATAGAAAAGGCGCGTACAACGAGATTATCAAAAACATTGGTTATGAATTAAAAAATCCGAGCAAAAACGCGCTGATTACCGAAGATACAATTTCTCCGGCGACTATCACAGATTTGTGCATAAGAACTATAAGCGGAGCGCCTTTTCTTTTCTGGCGCGCGGCGGGAGATGACGGAAATTCAGGCAGAGCATCATATTACGATGTGAGGTATGCGAGTTATTCGTTTGGAACAGAGACATTTGATATTCTGCCGCAACTTGCTTCAGCTTCATATATATATCCGTCCGAATCGGGCAATGAGGATTCTTGCCTAATCGCGCCTGAGGGAGATGGCGATATTTTTTATTTTGCCGTAAAAACAATTGATGAATACGGAAATTATTCTGATATATCAAATGTTGTTAGCTATAAAACCAGCGGAACGGGTTCATACCGGGGCCGAATAAAAGCGTACTGCTGGCCAAATCCGGCCAAAAAGGAAAATCCAAAAATAAAGATTGAATGTTCTTTAATAGAGAAAATTGTGTTAAAATTTTGTACAATTGCCGGTACTGAGATTTTATCAGCGAAAATAACTTCGCCGAAAGAGCTTGTTAATGCCGAAGAAGGGATTTATGCATATGAATATGAGTGGGATGTTAAAAAATTTGCTTCGGGAATTTATTTATGTGTTGCAAAAGTTTATGGTGAAAAATCAGCCGCTCAAAAAGTTATTAGGATAGCTGTGATAAAATAAAATGACTTGCGGTTTCGGGAGAAATTATTGAAACGGAGGACGGTATAATGAAAGAATATAGAAGTATCAGGAGCATTCAGGGGCCGCTCATCAGGGTTGACGGTGTGACGGGAGTCGGTTATTCGGAGGTGGCGAATATCCGCCTTGAGGACGGTTCCCGCCGCATGGGAAAGGTGCTGGATATATCCAGGGACAGTGCCCTGATACAGCTTTTTGAGGGTACGGAAGGAATAAATATAAACGGTTCCGGGGTGTCTTTTCTGGGAGAGACACTTCATTTCGGCGTGTCCCCTGAGATCCTTGGAAGGGTTTTTAACGGTGTCGGCAAGATTATTGACGACGGCGGCGAGATCATACCCGACAAAAAACTCGACATAGACGGGTTCCCTATAAATCCTTACGCGAGAGATTATCCGGAGGAATTTATCGAGACGGGGGTGTCGGCCATCGACGCCATGACAACTCTTGTCAGGGGACAGAAACTTCCTATATTTTCGGCCTCCGGACTGCCTCACAACGAACTGGCGGCCCAGATAGCCAGACAGGCCCGTGTCGTGGGTAAGGATGAGAAGTTTGCTGTTGTTTTCGCGGCCATGGGCATCACTTTTGAGGAGGCCCGTTTTTTTCAGAAAGATTTCGCCAGAACGGGCGCGCTTGAGAGGAGCGTGCTGTTTATAAACCTCGCGGACGATCCGGCTATAGAAAGGATAGCCACACCGAGAGTCGCCCTTACGGCGGCCGAATACCTGGCTTTTGAAAAAGATATGCACGTTCTGGTGATTCTTACAGACATGACAAATTACTGTGACGCTTTAAGAGAAATATCCGCGGCGAGAAAAGAGATCCCCGGCAGACGCGGTTATCCCGGCTATATGTACACGGATCTGGCGTCTATCTTTGAGAGGGCGGGGAGAATAAAAGGCAAGAAGGGTTCTATAACGCAGATCCCTATCCTGACGATGCCGGAAGACGATAAGACCCATCCCATACCGGATCTGACGGGATACATCACCGAGGGACAGGTGATAATATCCAGGGTACTGAACAAAAAAGGAATATATCCGCCCATAGATGTTCTCCCGTCGCTGTCAAGGCTCAAGGAGAAAGGTATAGGCGAGGGTAAGACCCGCGAGGATCACGGCAATGTGACGGCGCAGCTGTTCGCCAGTTACGCCCGCGGAAAAGAGGCCAAGGAACTGGCTCTGATTCTCGGCGAGGCGTCGCTGACAGAGGATGATGTGAAGTTCGCCGCCTTTGCTGATGAATTTGAACAGCGCTTTGTGGCCCAGTCCGTGAATGAATCACGGGATCTTGCCGCGACACTTGATTTGGGCTGGGAGCTTTTGAAAAAGATTCCCCGCAAAGAACTCAAGAGGGTGAAAGAAGAACAAATTAAAAAATACATGAAGGCCGGGACCGATTAATACATGAGACTTAATGTAAACCCCACGCGCATGGAGATGCAGAGACTGAAGAAGTCCCTTGTCCTCGCCCGCCGCGGCTGGAAAATGCTAAAGGACAAGCAGGATGAGCTGATGAGGATCTTCCTGGAGAAAAAAGATGTTTTTTTTAAACTTTACAGGAAATGCAATGAGGATATGAGGGAGATCCTGTCGCTGGCCATAGCGGGTAACGCTTTTCTTTCCGGGGAAAAAACATCGCATCTGGCGTCGCTTTCCGGGGCCAGGCTCTTTCTTGAGGCCGGCGTGAAAAATATTTTCAGTTTGAAGGTGCCGGATTTTCATGTGAAATATTCGGGTAAAGCCATAACTTACAAATCCGCCGAGAGCGTTGTTTACTGGGATAAGGCGGTGGAGAAAGCTTCCAGGCTGTTGCCGGATATTATCGCCGCAGGGGCCCTTCTTTTTGAAATACAGGCGCTTTGTATTGAGATCGCCTCAACAAGGCGGCGGGTGAATGCGCTGGAATATATAATGATACCCAATATCACCGAAACCGTTAAGTATATCAATTTCAAACTTGAAGAGATGGAAAGGGCCAACACCGTGCGTCTTATGAAAATTAAAGAAATTGTCAGGAGACATTGATGAAAAAAACAGAATTATCATCATCTGAGGCGAAAGTTATCCCGACGGCGGCGACCATCGATCCTAACCGTTTCGGCGAGTTATTGAAAGTCATCGAGGGCCTTCATAAGTATAATGTTCTGACATACACGGTCAACCGTGATCAGGAACTTTATGATCTCATAGTGAAGAAAGCCACCGATATTATGAACACCCACATAGGCTCGCTGATGCTCTTTGACGATAATGCTATGAAATTGAAAATAGTGGCGGCGCGCGGCCTGCCCCAAAAAGTTATTAAAACCAGTTCTCTTAAACCGGGAGAAGGCATCGCGGGCAAAGTTTTTCAGAGCAGAAAGCCCATTTTTTGCGAAGATATTGAGTTTGACGAGAGATTTAAGAGAAAGAGCAGGGTCAAATATTCTTCTAAAAGTTTTGTCGCCGTGCCGCTCAAGGTGAAGGGCCGTGTTGTGGGTGTGCTCAATGTGAACAACAGAAAAACCCGTGAGCCTTTCACGGCGGAGGGCATGAAAATACTGACGCTGATAGCGGATGAGGCGGCGATGACAATAGAAAACAGGCGTCTTCTGCGCAGTATAGAAAAAGCTTATATGGACACCATCGCTACGCTGGCGAAAATGCTGGATGAAAGGATGCCGTCCACAAGGGGCCATTCCAGAAGGGTGGCGGAACTCTCTTCGGAGCTGGCAAAGCGCATGGGTTTGTCTGAAGAGAGGTATCAGCTCATAAAACGAGCCGCGTTAATACATGATATAGGAAAAATAGGGATACAGGACAATGTCCTGCTGAAACCCCGAGCTCTTAATGCCGTTGAAAGAAAAATAATTCAAAATCATCCGCGGATAGGCAGCGAGATCGTTGACAGGGTGGAATTTTTCAATATTTTTGTGCCGATAATAGCGTTTCATCACGAGTGGTTTAACGGCGAAGGTTATCCCATGGGCTTGTCCGGGGCTCAGATCCCCCTGGGCGCGAGAATTGTCGCGGTTTGCGACGCGTGGGACGCCATGATTTCCGAAAGAGCGTACAGGGATCCTCTGACAAAACCAGAAGCGGCCGCGGAACTTACGCGCGCCAGCGGCTCACAGTTCGATCCCGAGGTTGTCAAAGAATTCCTGAAAATGCTCAAAAAGAAAACGCGTAAAACGCCTTCCCTCTCTTGTTATGAATGAGCTGAATGTCATAGCCACCCCGATAGGCAATCTCGCCGATATCACCGTTCGCGCGAGCGAGCTTCTGAAAAGATCTGACGCTATTATCTGTGAAAGTTCCGAGAAAACCAAAAAACTTCTTTTCGCTCTCGGTATAAAAGGCAAGCCGCTGATAAACTATCCATCTGACAACGAAGGCAGGGTGAGCTCTGTTTTCAGGGCCGCGGAAGTCAGGGATATGTGCGTGCTGGTCTCTTCCGCCGGAACGCCCGGCGTTTCTGATCCCGGGCATCTTATTGTCAGAGAGGCGAGGAGGCGCGGTATCCCCGTTTTCCCTGTTCCCGGGCCGCACGCGCCGGGGGCATGTTTGAGCGTTTGCCCGTTTAAGATCAAAGAATATATTTTCGCAGGTTTTCTTCCGCGCGGTTTTTCGGCCGCCGCCGCGGTTCTTAAAAAATATTTCACGCTTGGCGTTCCCGTCGTGGCTTTCGCGACAAAAAGAAATATAGAGCGTGTATCGAGGATTTTAAAAGAATATTTTCCACGCACTTCTGTTTTCGCGGGCCGCGAGATGACAAAAAAATTTGAAGAGTACGCGCTTTTTGATGACGCGGATTCCTTCAGCGCATGGGCGTCGTCGAAAAAACTCGGCGAATTCACACTTGTTCTGAACCCGCGGGGAGGCCTGGAAGCGGGCGAAGAAATAAAATGAAACGCAAATCAGGGTTTTTCAGGAAATTTTTCCTCGTGATGATCTTCATCAGTGTCATACCCTTGTTTTTTATGGGTCTGCGGGCTGTCATAATAAACACGAAACTCTCGGGTAATGTGGAAAAAATCTCCTCGAATTCTCTTGAAACGGCGATTCTGGATAAGCAGAACCGCCTTTCGGAATGGATGGCCGGATCGATCGACGATTATTTCTCCGGTTTGCTGCGCAACGTGCCCCGGATAGCCGAAAACATATCCGCTAAGGATGTGAGCGCCGAACAGCGCAGAAGGATCATGATCACGGAGTATAACACAGGCAGAGAGTTTCTCGCCCTGGCTCTTTTGGCAAGCCCCGGAAAAGTCCGTATGAAAATACCGGATAACTGGGAATACAGCGCAGGTTCTGTCGCTAAACTTGCCGGGGGTAAACCGAAATTCGCCTTTGGTGAGGTGTATTTCGTTGACAACTCGCCCGTGATAGATTTTATATACCGCTGCCCGGGAGGGGAATATCTGTATATTGCCATCAGCCTTGAATCAATACTTGGCAAAATCAAGGGAACGCCCTCGCAAATAGGAGAAGATGTTTTTATCGTCTCGTCTTCCGGGCGGATAATCCTTCATCCGGATTTGGCCAAGATGGCCGCCCAAAGGGATATTTCTTTTATTCCGCTGATAAGCGAATTTTTAACTTCCCGTTCGCCGCTCAGCAAGGGTGACTTCAACGGCATAAAAAACATTCCCATGATAGGTTCGATAAGCCCCGTGAGGCTCCTCGGATGGGGCGTGGTGGTCTGGCAGACAAAAACGACCGCCTATGCGCAGGTGGGAATGGTGAAAAACGAGATCAAAACAACCAGCCGTCAGCTGATCAAACAGACTTATATACAGGTATTTGTCATATCTCTCGCGGCTTTCTGGATAGCATTTGCTCTGGCTAAAAGCATATCCCGCCCGATAATGGAACTGAGCGGCGGCGCGCAGCGTGTGGCCGCCAGGGATTTCAGCACGGGGGTTAAGGTTGACAGCGCCGACGAAATAGGGGCGCTGGCGGAAATATTCAACCAGATGATGGATGAGCTTCAAAAGTATGACAGGATGCAGGCCGACAAACTGGACGCGCTGGTGTATTCCATCAAAGACGGCCTGATAATGATTGATCACGGCGGAAAGATACTTATGGCCAATGAGAAGAGCAGGGCCATCCTTAATATGTTGGAATTTTCTCCCGGCGAAGATCTGGCCGCGGCCGTAAGAAGATCCGCTGATGTCTTTCCCCGGGCTGAAACCGCGTCGGAAATTATTTCTGAGCTTTTGAATTCCGAAGAAGAAAATCCGAAATCAGAAATAGATATGACGCATGAGGATATGCCGAAATTTTATGAGGTGAGCAGGTATTCCGTTCTAACAAGGGATAAAATCAACATGGGCAGTATTATAACGCTGCGGGATGTGACGCTTGAGAAAGAGCTGGCTAAAATGAAAGACGACTTTCTGCATTCAATAACACATGACCTCAGGAGTCCGATGACTTCCATCAGGGGCTTTCTGGAACTTCTGCTGGACGGCAGCGCCGGCGAAATCAATGAGGAACAGGAGAGTTTTCTGAAAATCATGGATGAATCCAGCGAAAAACTTCTGGGAATGATCAACAATCTTTTAGATGTGTCAAAGCTTGAGGCCGGAAAAATGGTTCTTAATCTCAACGATGCGGATCTGTCAAAAATGGCTTCACTAATTGTTGATTTCTTCTATCCTCAGGCGAAAAGCCTTAAGATAAATCTCAGTTTCCAATGCGCCAGTCCCCCGGATAAGATCAACATTGATGAAAATCTGGTAGAAAGGGTGATCACCAATCTTGTGTCGAATGCCATGAAGTTTACGCCGCCCGGAGGTTCCGTGACAGTGGAGATCGCAGACGATGCTCCCTCGCCGGGTTTTTTAGCCGTGTCGGTTAAAGACACGGGCAAAGGAATTCCCGAGGGCGAGGTAAGCCGTGTCTTTGAAAAATTTCATCAGGTCGCAGACACCGCTTTGAAAAAAACAGGCACGGGCCTTGGCCTGACGGTGTGCAAGTACATTGTGGAAGCGCATTTGGGCTCAATCAGCGCGAAATCCGTTTTTGGCAAAGGTTCGGAGTTCAGTTTTTATATACCCAAAGATCTGATAAAAGAAAACGGCGAAGTGCGCAGGAAAAGTGAGACGCTTTAAATCTCTTAAAAAAGCGGCGTGTTTTTTAGCGGTCTTTGCCGCGAGCGGTGTGATGCCTGCCGCTTCCGCGGATGACGACAGCGAAGATAGCGGCCTTCAGATGATAAGAGTGATTCCCGGGGACACTCTCCACGCCATAGCAAAGTTGTATCTTAAAGACCCGGACCGATGGCCGGAACTCCTCAAATATAATGTGATAACTTCGGGAGACCCCGATGTTATTCATGTGGGGGATAAGCTTCTTGTGCCGGTGAAGGAAATAAAAAAATCCATGAGGGCGGCTTTTCTTATAGAAAAAATCGAGCAGGTCAGTTTTCGCGCCCGGGGAGAGGCGTTTTTCAGGGACGCCTCGCTCAATCAGAAAATATTCTACGAAGACACACTCCGTACTTTCGCGAATTCTCACGCCAAAGTGCTTTTCCCGACAAAAGAGGTGACGAGAGTGTCTCCCAACAGCCTTGTCATCATAAAACCGAGGGAACTGGATCAGGAAGTGAATCTTCTCAGAGGCGAAGTGTTCTTTAAAAAAACCAAGGTACAGACGCCTTCGGCGGTTTTAACGCCGCAGGAGGAAGGGCTTTACAGGGCCGTGGTCGGCGATGACAAGAGCACCAGTATAGAGGTGTTCGAGGGAAAGGTCGATGTCGTCTCACCCGACGGTAAAGGGAAAATAGAGCTGGATAAGGGTTTTTCCTCAAACATTAAGTTCGGGGATCTTCCGATGGCGCCCGCTGAAATAACAATGCCTGACGCGCAGCAGTTAAAAGCTCTCAAAGACGATATAACGCTTCCGGCAGATTTTCAGATCAGTGTCGCCGATATCGAGACGGTGGGGGTGTTTAATCCCGAGGCCGATAATTTTGTCCAGGAGGTGACGAAGCGCGATAAGATCCGGAATAAAATAAGTTCTGTGGAGATCGCGCTGGATGAATATTTTTCGCAGATCATCCTGAAGCTGAAGCCGCTTGACGTACAGAAGGAGATCAGCAAGCTCGCCGACGGCAAGTATTATTACCGCGTGGAATATGCAGGGGGGGATTCCGCCAGATATTCAAAAGTGAAGGGGTTTGAGCTCAACCGCGCGGCCAGGGAGATGAGTGTGATCATACTCTATCCGCCGGCTAATTTAAAAATCGATGACGAATTCATCGAGGTGCGTGGCTCCGCCAGCCGCGACATATCAAAACTTTCCATAGACACGGCGCTGGTGGGCCTCGGCGACGACGGTTCGTTTTCCCAAATAGTGTATCTTCCTATGGGGCCGCATGAAATGGAGATAGTTTTTCAGGACCGCCTCGGCAACACAAAAAAAATTCTGCGGCGCGTGGTGCGTGCCAAAAAACAGCCCGGGTTCCTGCAAAAAATTTTTGGAGGGTCACAGAATTGATGAAAGTCATTCTCGCGGATGAGGACATAGACAGAAGGTTCGCCGTTAAACTGCTCTGGCGAAATTATGACTGCAATATCAGGGAGGCCAGAAATTTTGATATTCTGCTGATGCTCATAAAAGAGGATAAGCCCCACATATGTATCATCAATTATCTTCTCGCCGGCAGTAAGGGGATCAATATTTATGATATGTGCAGAAAGCTCACGGAGGAATTTGATGTCCCGGTGCTGGTGCTCCTGCCCGACAACATGACGGGAGAACATGAAATATCCCGCGTGCACTTTTTGTCCTCGCCCGGAGCCGTGCCCCAGCTGCCGGATGTTATGCTGGAAAAGATGAAAGAGCTGACGGGCAAATATCCCGCGCTCAAAAAAAACGAGGTCGCGCCGGAACGGAAAAAGCTCAGGAAGATACTCATCGCTGACGATGAGGCCGCTATAAGGAAACTGCTCGGGGTGATGCTTAAGGCTTATGAGATCGAGGAGGCCGCCGACGGTATGGATCTGGAAGAAAAAGCCCCCGCGTTCCGCCCGGATCTGATAATAACAGATGTTATAATGCCCGGTATCTCCGGCTGGAAAGCGGTGCGCGGCATCAGAGAGAAGGAAGGGTTTGAGGAAATCCCCGTGATATTCGCATCCGGCTATGTGAAGGATAAGGAAATATATGAAATGCACCGTCCGGAAGGGCCGACGGAATTTTTGCTTAAGCCTTTTAGCAAAGAGAGCCTTTTTAATGCGGTGAAAAAGTTTTTTGTGCTGGATTGATCCCAGGATTGATCCGATTTACCCTTGTATGGCGGGGCAATAAAATAGTACAATCGTAACCGTGAGATACGGCGTTTATTTTGGGAAGACGAAAAAGAGGGCCTGTAGCTCAGTTGGTTAGAGCATCGGTCTCATAAACCGGTGGTCGAAGGTTCAAGTCCTTCCGGGCCCAAAAATATCCGTGAGGGGCGGCGCTCCCCGCCAAGGCGTCCCGCCGGCGGGTAATGACGGGCGGTTAGCTCAGCTGGTTAGAGCGTTCGGTTCACATCCGAGAGGTCATAGGTTCGAATCCTATACCGCCCAAAATTAGAGCGATCTAACAAGGTGAGCGAGCCAATCCGCCTACGGCGGACGATGCGCGAGTTTGCCAAAAGGCAAGGCAAGCGCCGCGAGGGGCGGCCTGCGAGAAATTTCCGTCAGGAAATTTACTTGTAGGCGAATCCTATACCGCCCAAAATTAGAGCGATCTAACAAGGTGAGCGAGCCAGGCATATGCAAAGGGGACTTCGTCGTCCCGCGAGGAGAAAATGGCCGAGATTATAGAACAACTGATAGAGCTGCAGGCAAAAGATAATGATCTGGATGCCGTCACCGCACGCATAGCCGCTATTCCCGATGAAATAAATACTATTAAAGAGCAGACGAATGTTTTAAATGCTGAACTGAAAGAAAAAGAGGAAGATTATAAAAAACAGGCCGTGGCTCAGCAGGATCTTGAAAACGATATCCGCAAACTCAATGAAGAGATAAAAAAATCCCAATCCGAGCTTTACTCTGTTAAGACGAATGATCTGTATACAACGATCCTTGAGGGGATCAAAGATAAAAAAAACAAGGTCTCGGACGCGGAGACCTCTCTCCTGGAATTGATGGACAGGGTTGACGGCGCGAAGAAATCATTCACGGCTCTGAAAGAGGATGTTGCCAGGCAAACAGATGATATGAATTCCCGATGCCTCGCGCTGAACGCTGAAACAGACGCCTTGTCCGCGGAATTCGGTACTAAAAAAGTTGCGCGGGATGAAAGCGCCTCAAACATGAGATCCGACGGGACTATCGCGAAGGTTCTTGAGCAATACGAGAGGATAAGAAAATCAAAAGGCGGAGTTGCCGTTGTGAGAGTTAAAGACGGTAACTCCTGCGGCGGCTGCAACATTGCTTTGACAAGGCAGCAGATTATAGAAGTCGCCTCATCCGATATTGTGGTCTGCGAGAATTGCGGCCGCATGCTGTGCGCGTGAGCAAAACATCGCGCCCGGGAAATCCGGCATGGTGAAAGACGCGGAAATTTTCGCGTTTCTCGCCGAAAAACAGAGCTTCGCCAAACTTTATCAAAAATATAAAACATTAAAACCGTCCCGTGTGAAGAATATGCTCATCGCCGCTTCAAAAAAAATATCATCCGAAGGTCCCGCGCTCGGCGCGACCGGTGTCGTTGAGTGTTTCGTGGACGGCGCCGCTGCGCCCAACCCAGGCCCGGCGGGCGCGGGGGCCGTCTTGAGCATGGATTCCAGAGTCATCGCCGAAATATCCAGATACCTGGGAATAAAAACAAACAATCAGGCGGAGTATTCCGCGCTAATTCTCGCGCTGGATGAGGCGGCGAAAATAAAAGAGGGCTTCTCTTCCCTGCACGTTTATTCAGATTCGCTTCTTATGGTGAATCAGATCAATGGTTTGTGGAGAGTGAAGGACGCCGAAATAGCGGCTCTGCTTTCCCATGTCAAAAATAAAATAGAAATAATCAAATCGAAAAAAAACGCTTCGTTGTCGTTCACTCACATCGCGCGCTCAAAAAACAAGACGGCGGATGCCCTTTCCGTTCTTGCAATCAAGAGTAAAAACTGATATAATAACTCTCATGCCTGTTCATCAAGGATGGGCATACCCGGGGATAAATTACAGGGTTTTTAAGTCTCCGCCGGTTTTTTGTGGGATTTTTTGAAGTTTCGAAAAGGCAGGGACAAATCCGCCTTCAGGAGGAAAAATGATAAGACTGGGAAGGAATTTTACGAATTTGTTCATTGTGGACGTTTTACCGGAGGAAACGCGGAACAAAATACTTAGCGGTGAGATTGATATGTTTTCCATGAACGCGCTGGGGCTTGTTGAGTTCAAAAAGAATGTTCTCAAACAGCTGGATATGGCTAAAGCTCAGGGCTTGAATCATATTGAGCTGGACGCGGATATGCCCAATCCCTATGCCGGTTTCACAAAAGAAGAGCGCTCCGCCATCCGCAAAAAGGCGGAAGACAATGATATAACCCTCTCCGTCCATCTGTCTTATTCGGGGATAGGCAGCGGTGTGGCCTGCATACAGAAGGAAGACAGGCAGAAAGCGGTTGAACTGCAGAAATTGTACATAGATTTCGCTAAGGATATAGGAGCGAAACACGTCAACATGCATCCGGGGACAGCTCCTTTTTATATGAGCAGCCCCATCTGGTTGGAGAAGATAGAAGCCGCGCTCATAGAAAGCGTTCTTGAACTGGCCGAATACGGCGGAGATATCAATTTTCACATTGAGAACAATGTTTCGTTTGACACTCTTTATGTCGAGCCCGAAGATATCATCCGGCTTGTGGGGAAATGCCGGAAAAAAGGCGCGGAAGTCTATTTTAATCTGGATATAGGACATTGGTTTACCCGCGCTCTTGCTCCGGGCGGAAACGCCAAGCCTGTGCCCGAACACCCCGAAGAGATAATGAAGACTATCCCGAAAGAAATGGTGAAGGAGCTCCATCTTAATGATTTTGTACCGAAAACTTTCACATTCCATCCGCCGCTGCATCTGACCGAAGGTCCTCTTCAGAAAGAAAATCTCATAGCTTACGGAAAGATAGTCAGGGCGCTGGAGCCGGAAGTCATCATCCTTGAAACCGCGGCTAAGGTAAAAGAGTATCTGGTTCAGAGGAATGAGCTTGTGAAAGAAGAATTGGAATATGTTAAGGAATGCCTGGCCTTATGAAGAAAGATTATATATTCCTTCTTGGACGGCCGGGATGCGGAAAGTCCTTTGTGTATGAGACGATAATAAAGAAGCTCAAGGAAACGGAGAAAATCGAAAAAGTCGAAAGGGTGGACGATTTTCCCATACTCAAAGAGCTTCTGGATAAAGACACGGAATTCAAAAGACATCTGAGAAAAGAGGGCGGTTTTGAGGTGACGGATTTCACCATTGTCGATGAGGTGCTCAGCACCATAGACAGCCGGCTTGAGGGTGTTAAATCAAAAAACGACCTTGTTTTTATAGAATTTGCCAGGGCCGACTACATTTCGGCGTTGAAAAATTTCAGCCCTGCCACTTTTGCGCGGTCGATGATCGTGTATATTTATTGTCCCTACGAAGTGTGCCTGGCGCGGAACAGAAAAAGATTCGAGCAGCAGAAGAACAACGCTTTCGACGACCATATTGTGCCGACGGATCTCATGGAAAGCTATTACAAAAATGACGACATAGAGAAATTGTTTCTCTCAAAACGTTCCGAACTTGACAAGGTTATGCCCGGGGATTTTTTTGTGATAGACAACGCATCCGAGGGTATTGAAGCGCTGATAGGGCAGTTTGACGCCCTGATAAAGGAGTTAAAATGAATTACGCGGAATTTATAAGGGCGGAAGCAGGATCTTTGAATTTTGATAAAGTCTCAGCCAGGATAGAAGCCGCGCGCGGAAAAAAGGCTCTTGTTTACTGTCATGATGATCCGGACGGCATCACTTCGGGAATAATACTCAGGCGTTTGCTCGAAAAAAAGGGCATTGATGTAACAGTGAAGGTGCCAACGACCATGGAACTTGAGGAATTCCGCTTGAAGAAAGATATTGAGAGCCATAAACCTGATATAATATTTGTCGCCGACAAGGCCACCATGGGTTATTATGACGATTACGCCGATATACATGACAATATAATCATACTGGACCATCACCCTCTTCTGGGTGAAGAACTTAAAAGGGTCATGGTTGTCAATCCGGTGCTCGGCTCATATCAAAGATGCTCGGGGAGTTTGGTCGCCCACATGCTCGCTTCTTTTTGCGGTGAGGTTGATCCCGGCGATGACATCGCGGCGCTGATAGGCCTTAAAGGCGATTGGGCCATTGAGCCGGCCACTGACGATATATCGGATTATGTGAAGCCGTTTTACGACGGTATCAAAGAAAAATACGCGTGGCTGATCGATAAGATGGAAGCGCGACCCACAATGTTCGAGGTGCGTCAGCGGGCAAAAACCACACTCCTGAATCAGGCCGCGGAGATAATATTCGCGCTGGGCGGCGGCGGATTTCAGTATTTCTACAATGACAGAGATAAGGAACTTGCCGATATAACAAGCGGGGAGTTCGCCTTTGATAATCTTGAGGAATGGCTGAAGAATCCTTCGGTATTTTCAGCGGAGGAGGATTTTATAGGAGCTCTTTCCGATTCCGCCAGGGCGAAAAAAATATTTGATTATTATCTTTCCGACTGGGAAGCAACGGCTTCTCTCATGCACAAGGCGGATCTTGTGAAAACAGCGCAAGGTACGGATATTTATCTGTTCAAGGGCGAAAAAGTGAAACTCATGCCGATGGCGGGAAGTGTTGTCCTTTATGAACTTCCTTCGGAGAATGAGGATGTTATGTTCATAATGTTCTCGGACATGGGTGAAAAGGGCGTGCATTTTTCCTTCCGTTCCAAAAATGGCAAATTGCACTGCGGTAATTTCGCGCACGGCCTTGCCGTGGCCTTGCAGGAAAAAATCGGTAAAGAATACGCTTCAGGCGGCGGCCATCCTTTCGCGGCGGAATGCAGGATAAAGAAAAAAGCGCCGCTGCGGGAAATCATGGGTCTTTTCGAGGAAAAGCTTTCGGCTTTATAATGGAGGAAAGATGTTGAATAAAGCGAAATCCGCCTGCGGCGGAAAAAAAGTGAAAATAGCGGTAATAGGCGGCAGCGGCCTTTATGATCTTGAGGGTCTTAAAAATGTGGAGGAGGTCGTTGTATCCACGCCTTACGGCAAGCCGTCCGACAGCATAATCTGCGGCGAACTTGATGGCGTCGGCGTGGCTTTTCTTCCCCGCCACGGCCGCGGCCACAGGATCCTGCCGAGCGAGGTGAATTCGCGGGCAAACATATACGCGCTGAAATCCATAGGTGTTGAAAGGATAATATCCGTCAGCGCCTGCGGTTCCCTGAAGGAAGAAAAATATCCCACGGACATAGTTGTTCCCTCCCAGATATTTGATAACACGAAGCAGAGAGGACGTTCCACTTTTTTTGGCGAGGGCGTTGTGGCGCATGTGCCGCTGGCGGAGCCTTTCTGCGGAGAACTTTCGGATATTTTGTATAAAACCGTGGAAGAAACGGGAGCCCGTGCGCACAAGGGCGGCACCTTTGTCGTTATAGAAGGCCCGCGTTTTTCCACAAAGGCCGAATCCATGTTTTACCGGTCTTTGGGCGCCGATATCGTGGGCATGACGGCGATGCCGGAGGCTTTCCTCGCCCGCGAGGCGGAGATCTGCTATGCCACCATGGCGCACGTGACGGATTATGACGTCTGGAAAAAAGGCGAAGAGGTGAACACCGAAAAAGTCATATCCAATTTCAATAAAAATATAGCTAAGGCAAAACAGATACTCAAAAATATCATTCCGCGCCTGTCGTCGGAGCGTTCGTGTCTGTGCCGCGACGCGCTCAGGGGGGCGGTGATGACGGATAAAAAATACATAAACCCCGCCATGAGAAAGAAGCTCGGGGTTATAATGGATAAATACATGCCGGAGGAAAAATGAAAGAAAACATCATTGTTGTGGGATCGGTCGCGCTTGATTCTATAACCACGCCCTTTGGTAAAATAGACAGGGGCGTCGGCGGTTCATCGGTGTATTCGTCGCTTGCGGCGTCTTTTTTCTCGCCTGTCGCCATCATAGGCGTTGTCGGAGCGGATTTTCCGGAAGATTTTCTCAAAAAGATGAACAAAAAAGGGATCAATACCGACGGAATAAAAAGAGAGCCGGGCAAAACTTTTTTCTGGAGAGGCAAATATTCATGGGATCTCTCAACGGCTATAAGCCTGGATACCCAGTTAAACGTTTTTGAGAAGTTTGACCCGTCGGTGCCGGAGGCTTTGCGCGGATCAAAGCATTTATTCCTGGCCAACATAGACCCGGTACTGCAGAAAAAAGTTTTGAAGCAGATGAAATCTCCTAAATCGGGCGGGTACAAGGCGCTTGACACGATGAATTTCTGGATAGAAAGTAAAAAAAAGCACATAGGCGACCTTTTGCCGGGCCTCGACGCTATTCTTATCAATGAGGCCGAGATAAGACAGTACACCGGCGAGCACAACATAATCAAAGCGGCCAGGCAATTGCTGAAAAAGGGCGTGAAGACGGTTGTTGTAAAAAAAGGCGAATACGGTGTCGGATGTTTCAGTAAAAAGGGGATGTTTTTTCTTCCGGCCTATCCGCTTGAGGATGCTGTTGATCCCACCGGCGCCGGCGACAGTTTCGCCGGAGCGTTTATGGGTTATCTGGCCTCATCCGGGAAAATCACATGGAGCAGTATAAAGAAAGCCGCCGCATACGGCACGGTTATCTCGTCCTTTACGGTTTCCGGATTCGGCGTCAAAGGGCTTATGGATCTTAAAAAGAGCGAAGTGGATAAAAGATACAGGGAATTCGTTAGATTGGTGCATTTTGAGAAAGTTAAGATAATAGGAGGATAGATGAGGTTAGGCAGAAATTTTACAAACATGCTGGAGACGACTTTTTTGACCGATGAGAAAAAAAAAGACTTAAAATCGGGCAAGCTCACGGTGCCGGATATGGACGCCACGGTGCAGATAAAAGCCAAGAAGGACATCCGGGGGCAGATAGATGTTATCAAGCGAATAGGATTGAATCACATTGAGCTCGACGGCGGTGTGCCGAATCCGTTCCTCGCCCTGGCCGATGGTGAAATAGCGGGAATAAAAAAATATGCCGAAGAGCAGGGGGTGTCTATTTCGGTGCATCTGCCATACACTTTTGTCGCGCAGAGTGTTGTTACATTCCAGGAGGAAGATCGTATAGCTGCCTGCGCGCTGATGAAAAGATACATAGATTTCGCGAAGAATATAGGCGCTAAACTTGTTAATATGCATCCGGGAAGTGTGCCTTTTTATCAGGCGACAGGTAAGTATCTTGATCTTGCTAATGATAGCCTTAGGAAAAGCACAATAGAACTGGCGGAATACTGCAAAAAAAAGGATCTCTTAATGCACGTTGAAAATAATACTGCTTTTGACACCATCGGTGTTGAGCAGAATGACATGCTGGCTTTGATGAAAGATGTAAGGGCCGGGGGACTTGATGTGAAATATTGTTTTGATATAGGGCATTGGTTTACAAGAGCTCTTCCTATGTTTGGAGGAAAAGGCCTGGCGGACCCTGTAGAAAGTATCATAGAAACAATTCCGGCTGATATGCTTTATGAAGTGCATCTTAATGATTTTTGGATCAATCCTGACCCCAAGGGTCAGCCGGCATTCAAGTTCCATCCTCCGCTGCACAGGGAGCAGGGCTTTTTGAAAAGAAAGAATCTGGAGAATATGAATAAACTTTTCAAGAAAAAGGGCGTGGAGATAGTGGTGGTCGAGACAGCGGTGCGTGACATGAACGATCTTCTTAACGGGATAGATGTCCTCAAGGAAGAGTCGGCGTACCTGGCGGAGATTTTTGTATGAAAAATATATTTTTACTTGGCAGGCCGGGATGCGGCAAAAGCATCGTTTACAGGACTATAACGGATATACTGAAGAAAAACGGCAGGGCTGTTAATTTTGAGAGGATAGACGATTTTCCCATCCTCATGGGGCTTCACGACGGCGATGTCGCCTCCGGCAGGACAGACAGATTCATGCCCACCGATGATGGCGGTTTTAAGATCATGGATCCGGGCATATGGGACGAGATGCTCGTGGGCCTCAATAAGAAAACCCTCGGCTATAAAGATAAAGAAGGCGCGCTGGCAATAGAGTTTTCACGGCCTGACAACGCCCGCTCTCTTGCTATTTTTTCGGATGAAATCCTCAAAAACGCGACAGCGCTGTACATAGACGCTTCTTTTGAAACCTGCGTTTCCCGCAACGAAGAGAGGACCAAAAGGGCGGCGGAAGAGGGCATTGACGCGCATTTTGTATCCAGAAAAGAGATGGAAGAGACATACCTGCATGACGACGGGGACACACTCCCGGCGAAGGCGCCCGTGAAGGTCATAGTTATCAAAAACGATGATGGGGTCACGCCGGAAGATATTGAAAAACAGCTTCTTTCGGTTGTGGACGAATTCTGAAGATGAAGGTTTCCGGCGACGCTCTGAGAAAATTGCCGAAGGTTGATCTGCACTGTCACCTTGACGGGTCGGTAAGGCCGCAGACGATATTTGACATAATGAAGGCCGCGGGCTGTAAACTTCCGTGCCCGGATCCCGCGGGTATAGCCGGATTCGTGCAAGTCGATTCAACATGCCGTTCTCTGACGGATTTTCTCAATAAATTCGAATTTTTCTATCCCTATCTGAGGACGCCTGGATCAATGGAGAGAATAGCGTATGAGCTCTGTGAAGACGCGGCAAAAGAAAATATCCGTTATATGGAGATCCGCTTCGCGCCCTGTCTGCAGGCTTCTGAGAAAGTGACGCAGGAAGACATCCTCCTGAGCGTTCTTGCGGGTTTGACGAAAGGGCAGAGGGATTTTGATATAAAAACAGGAGCGATTCTCTGCGCATACCGCGGCACGCCGAGAGAGGATTGGGAAAAAACATACGATCTCGCCGAAAAATATACGGGACAGGGCGTGTGCGGCCTGGATCTTGCCGGAGATGAGAGCCGTTTTCCCGGGGCCCCGTTCGCGCTTATTTTTGACCGCGCGAAAAACGCGGGGATACCTGTCACAATCCATGCGGGAGAAGCCGCCGGCTGGGAATCAGTCAAAGAAGCGGTTGATGTGCTCCATGCATCCCGCATAGGGCACGGTGTGAGGATAGCCGAGAATGAAGTGTTCGCGGAACGCGTCAAGGATGCCGGAATTATCCTGGAGGTCTGCGTCACAAGCAATGTGCACACCGGAGTGTGCGCGGATTATAAAAGCCATCCCCTTCCCGATTTTTACAGAAAGGGCATCAGAACCACAATCAACACGGATGACAGGGGCGTGTCAAACATAGACCTCACGCATGAATGGAATATTGTTCAGACAAAGTGCGGCCTTGAAATAGACGATGTGCTGGATATGAATATTCTCGCGATTGACGCGGCCTTTTGCGAAGCCCCCGATAAAAAATTTTTAAAAAACAGGATACAGACAGAAACCCGGAAAATAATGTCCGGTTTATCCGGATGAGCGGCAGGATGAAACCTGTTCAGGAGGTTTTATGAAATGCTCTGTTGACAGGATTGAGGAAGGGATAGCGGTCATCCTTGTGGGCGGCGGCGGAAGGATGGAAATACCGGAGAAAAATTTCCCGTTTAAGATACAAGAAGGCGATTTTTTTGATGTTGCCTTCACCCACGACATCAAAGAAAAAGACCGTGTGAAAAAAAATATCTCGGATATAAGAAAAAGACTTCTGAAAAGATCCCGTAAACAATGAAATTCGCCCGTGCCCGCTTTGCCGCGGCGCTGTTTGTTCTGTCTTCCTGCGCGCCGCGCGCCTATATATGCCGCCCGGCGTCAAACAGGGATTATCTCCCGCGGCTTAAGGAAATCATAAAAGGCGCCAAAGAAAAGCTTTATATAAGCCAGCTTTATTTCCATATGGATGAAATCACGCGCCCGCTGGTTTTCCTTTTGAACGAGGCCGTTGATCGGGGCGTTGATGTGAGATGTATTCTTGAAGATTCCGTCTCGTATAACGCCGAGGCTCTGCCGCTGCTAAAAAGGATAGGCGTCGAAGCCAGGCCTGACAGCGGGGATATTTTCTCTCACTCCAAATTTGTGGTAGCCGACGGAGAAAAAGTCATTGTGGGCTCCACCAATCTGAGTTCCACCTCCATCGACAGGAATAACGAGACCAATGTTTTTATCAAAGATAAGAAGCTGGGGCAGTGGTTTGAGGAATATTTTATGGCCATGTGGAACGGGGATGCGTTTCCGGGCAGCGTTACTTCCGGCTCCGTGACGACGGTGGAAACGTCATTCGCCGACGAGGCTCTCATCGGGATGTTTGAGAGAGCTAAGGAAAGAATAGCCCTGCTCATATACGGCATTAAAATTTATCCCGGAGAAAAGGAAAATCCTGTCATGAAGGTAATTTATGCTCTTTTCGCCGCCGCTGACAGAGGCGTAAAGACAGGGGCGGTGATGGAGAAAAGCGATTACAATGACACGCTCAACAAGATGACCGATGACGCGGCGGAATATTTCAGAAGCCGCGGTGTGGATGTGTCGTTTGACAACGAAAAAATCATCACTCACGCGAAGCTTGCCGTCGCCGACGACACCGTTATGATAGGCTCTTCCAACTGGGGCTACGGAGGTTTTGAACTTTACCGCGAGGCCAATATAGTTATAAAAGACGAGGCGCTCGCAAAATATTTTTACAAGTATTTTCTCATGGTAAAAGAGCAGGGCGCCGCAAAATAGATTTAGAGGGTTTACTGTTGCCGGATTTTTTATATAATAGTCGCTACGGTAAACGTTATGGTGCACCCGGCCTGACCGCGATGAATAAAGAGCGGCGACTGAGCCCGAAGGGCAAAGGAAAGGCCCTTGCGCGAGATGTGAGCGCCCCGGTAGCTCAACTGGATAGAGCGTGTGGCTTCGAACCACAAGGCTAGGAGTTCGAGTCTTCTCCGGGGCAAAGAAAAAAATACAGGGTCGTTAGCTCAGCTGGTAGAGCAGGGGCCTCTTAAGCCCAAGGTCATAGGTTCGATTCCTATACGACCCATTTTTAATGTAGTACGCGAGCCAATCCGCCTGCGGCGGACGATGCGCGAGCTTGCAGGAGTTACACGAGTCAGATCTTTTAGGGGCAGTAGTTCAGTTGGGAGAACGCCACGTTCGCAACGTGGAGGTCGCGGGTTCAACTCCCGCCTGCTCCACCATACGCCGTTTTCGGCATTTCTGTCAAAAAATTTCGGTGAGCACGGCTCACCTTTCTTTTCGGAATTTCCGGAATCCCCCTCTGAAAAAAAC
>PHAM01000013.1:0-37105 GCA_002841685.1 Elusimicrobia bacterium HGW-Elusimicrobia-2
ATTTCAATCCTTTTCATCGGAACAGCCCTCCTTTACATATCTGTTCCGATTATAGCACTTCTCCTTTTTATGCGCAAGTATTTATTGCGTTCCATATAACTTCCACTCTATGAGCACCATAAATATCATTTTCTTCGACCTTGACGGAACCCTCGCGGATTCGCGTCAGGATATCACCGACGCCGTCAACCGCACACGCGAAGCTCTCGGTATTGAGGGAAATAAAACGCTCTCGGAGGTGCACTCCTATGTCGGCGGCGGGCTTGAGGAAACAATACGGCGGGCCCTGGATAAAAACGGTACAAAACCGGGTCGGGAAAATGAAAATCTCATAAAAAAAGCCCTCGTTTTATTCCGCGATTTCTACCGTGAAAACCCCGTAACCGAGACAAAGCTTTATCCGCTCGTCGAAGAAACTCTTGAAAACCTGCCTGGTATAACAAAGGCCGTTCTCACCAACAAGGACCGCGACATAGCGATCAGTGTTTTACAGGGGCTGGGGATAAGCGGCTATTTTACGGACATAATCGGGGGCAACGACGAAAAATACAGAAAGCCGAGCCCCGAAGGTATCAAAAAAATCATGCGGAAATATGGCTTCTCCGCGGATTCCGCCCTCATTGTCGGCGATATGGACATAGATATAATAACGGGCAGGGCCGCGGGCATAAAAACCTGCGGCGTCACCTACGGCATCGGCCCGAAAGAGGATATAATAAAAGCTGCCCCCGATTATCTCATAGATTCCATGGCGGAACTCAAAAATATAATCGCTCCGTAACGCGGCGATAGCCACTCACTCATTCAACGCTTGCCGCTTCAATGCGGCCGGCGCCGTTGACGCGGGGCATTCCGCCGATTTTGAGATTTATTTTGAATTTGTTAAACTTCAAAAGTTTTTGAGAAAAATCGGAGGAGCACTATGATGATAAAAAGAGAGCGCTGGTCTTCAAAGCTAATTTTTATATTCGCGGCTGTCGGGTCCGCCGTCGGGCTCGGCAATGTGTGGCGCTTCCCCTATCTGGCGGGCAAATACGGCGGCGGGGCGTTTCTGATCCCCTACATAATAATGCTTTTCGTGCTGGGACTGCCTCTTCTCATTATGGAATTCGCGATAGGCCAGAAAATGCAGCTGGGCGCGGTCGGCGCTTTTCAAAAGATCAAGCAGAAGCTCGCCGGCATAGGCATGGCCGCGGTGCTCTGCGGTTTTGTCGTCGTGACATACTACGCGGTGATCATGGCCTGGTCCCTCCTTTATATATTCTTCTCGTTCAAACTCTCATGGGGCGCGGATACCGAAAGTTTTTTCTTCAATCAGGTCCTTCATTTGAGCGGCGGAGCCGGAGACCCCGGGCAAATTGTTCTCCCCATACTTTTCGCTCTGGTGGCCGTGTGGATAATGATCTATTTTTCCATCTGGAAAGGCGTAAAAAGCGTCGGAAAGGTCGTCATGATCACCATGCCCCTGCCGGTCATACTTTTAGTCGTCCTTCTCATCAGGGGAGTCACACTTCCCGGAGCCGCGGATGGGATAATTTTTTACTTAAAACCGGATTTCAACGCACTGCTGGATCTTGCGGTCTGGCGCGCCGCGGCGTCGCAGATATTTTTCACGCTGAGCCTGGCTTTCGGAATAATGATCGCCTATGCCAGTTTCCAGCACGAATCAAGCGATATCAGCAAGGCCGCCATCCTCACTTCCCTTATAAACTCTACGATTTCCATCATCGCGGGGTTTGCCGTTTTCTCAACGCTCGGCTACATGGCGGTCCAAAGCGGCGTATCAATAGCGGACCTGGCCGGCGCCAGCGGGCCTTCGCTGGCTTTTATCGTTTTTCCGAAAGCGCTCTCACTCATGCCCATGGCACCGCTGTTTGCCGTTTTGTTTTTTGTAATGCTGATAAGCCTTGCCATTGACAGCGCTTTTTCTCTGGTTGAGGCCGCCTCAACGGTTCTCTGCGATAATTATCCGCACCTGAGAAAAGAAGATATTTCTTTCTATGTCTGCGTCGCTAATTTCATCTGCGGAATAATATTCACGAGTTTCGCGGGCCTTTATTACCTTGATATAACCGATCATTTTATCACCAACTACGGTCTGGTCGCCGCGGGACTGCTCGAGATATGGGCGGTGGCCCATTTTTACGGGGCGGAAAAACTGCGCGCCTACATCAATGGGGTGTCGGATATAAAGATCGGCAGATTATGGAGCATAGCCATTACCTATATAATCCCCGCCCTGCTGCTCGTCCTCCTGATAACAGGACTTGTGCAGGACATCAGTGAACCCTATGGGGGCTATCCCCAGTGGGCTCTTTTCTGTTTCGGATGGCTCGTTCTGATAATGGTCTTCACAGCGAGCTTTCTGTTCTCTCACTTCGCGGCTAAATCAAGGGACAAAGAAGAAAAGACCCTCTGACAGGAATCAGAGGGTCTTCAATGCCGCTTATGATTATGCGGCTTCACTTGTTTTATTACTGTTTCTTTTCTCTTTTCAGTTTCCTCTTTTCTTTAAGAGACAATTTTTTTTCTTTTTTCACTTCATGCTTCGCTCTGTCTTTACTTCCCATTTTTTCCTCCTTCTTTTCCACAAAAAATCCTGTTGTAGCCCCGATTATACAAAAATTCAGGCACAATTTTCAAAAACTGCGCGACAAAATACCAGCGCTTCGGCACATAAGCGACTTTTTTCTTTTTTCTGATCGCTCTGCATATCTGTCCAACGGCGATTTCCGGCGACACCGTCCAGAAAGCCCATTCATGGCCTTCTATCAGCGGAGTGGCGACAAAACCCGGCCTTATATCGGTGACGGTTATTTCCGTTCCACTGAGTTTTTGTCTCATCCCTTCCATATAATTTAACACAAACGCTTTGGACGCGTTGTATGCGGGAGCATGGGCCGCGCCCCGAATACCCGCTATTGATGATATCCCGACGATATGCCCGACGCCCTTTTTCAGAAAATAATTCACCGCGACATTCATCATCGCCGTAAAACCGCTCACATTGACGGCTATGGTTTCAAGCTCCGGCTCCGCGCGGAAATCTTTGTTCGTCACGCTGATACCTGAATTTATCACAATGAGATCGGCGCCGCCCATATCATCTATTAACTCCCTAAGCAGTTTTTTCGCGGAAATGACATCGCTTATGTCTATTTTTTTTATGTACGTTTTGGAAGTTATTTCTTTTTGAAGCTCTTCCAGCAGCGCTGTCCGGCGCGATACCAGGCCGACTTCGTAATCTTCCAAAGCCAGGGTTTTCGCCAGCGCCCGGCCTATGCCGGAACTGGCCCCTATGACAATGGCTTTTTTCATCATAGTCAAATACCGAAAAACTCTTTTACATTCAACGACAGTGACGCTATCAGATCTTCTTTTTTAACGACTTTGAGCCGCGCGAACTGATCATAATTATGGCTCACATAGGCCGGCTCGTTCCTCTTTCCCCGCACCGGCTGGGGCGCCAGATACGGCGCGTCCGTCTCTAAAAGCAGTCGCCCAAGAGGCATCTTCAAAGCGGTTTCCCTCAAAGCTCCGGCATTTTTGAATGTGATCGGTCCCGCGAAAGAGACGAAATACCCCTGCCCAAGCCAGTGCTCCAGTTGAGCGCTGTCGCCCGAAAAACAATGAAGGAGCGTTTTGACATCCCTGAAATTTTTAAGGACCGCCGCGCAATCATCCCCGGCCTCGCGGCAGTGCACGATAACGGGAAGCTTTTTTTCTTTTGCCATCTGCAGCTGCTTCTCAAAAACATCTATCTGAATTTCCCTCGGTGAATTGTCATAATGATAATCCAAACCTATCTCGCCGAGAGCGACGATTTTTTTATTTTCCAGAAGACCGGGCAGAATACCCTTTATTTTTTCGTATCCATCCGCTTCGTGCGGATGACAGCCGGCGGCGCCCCAGATGCCGTCTCTTGATATCAAGTCATTGAACAGCGATATATCTTCAGGCGCGAACTCAGTGAGAACGCATATCATCCTTTTCACTCCGGCCTCACGGGCGCGGGATATCACAGCGTCTCTGTCGGACGCGAATTTTTTGTCAGTGAGATGACAATGCGTGTCGATCATTGGAAATCAATCAGGAGCGCTTACTGATTGCTACATCAATATTCCGGCGACCGTGCCGGTCATGCAGGCGGCTATGGCTCCGGCAAACATCGCCCTGATACCTATTTTGGCAAGCGCCGCTCTTTTGTTCGGGGCGATGCCGCCTATCCCGCCTATCTGTATCCCTATGGAAGCGAAATTCGCGAAACCGCAAAGAGCGTAGGACGCTATCACCGCCGAACGCTGTGAGAGCATTATCACCTCGCCCGAAAGGGTGTGATATCCGGTTTTCAGTATGCCCGCAAGATTCATATAAGCGATGAATTCCGTGAGAATGAGCTTCTCGCCGAGGAGCCTTCCCACCACCGCGGCCTCTCTCCACGGCACACCCATCGTCCATGCTATGGGGGAAAATATCACTCCGAAAATAATTGACAGATTCAGAAAAAACAGCGGCTTGAAACCTTTGGCGTCCGTGCCTCTGAACAGAAGTTTGCCGCCGCGGCGCACGGTGTAGGGGCTGCCTTTGTAGGTTGAGGAAAGCCTTTCGTTTATGATAATGCTCTTACTCCGCGTTTCCTTCACATTATACTCAAAAGTCATTATCCCGTTGTTGATGCTTATTGTGTCGCCATGCTGTATATTTTTGGCGGCGTCTTCGCCGAGAACCAGTTTATAGGGATTCCTGCCGACCATACTGCTGGTCAAATCACAGAATTTTTCCAGCCCGAAATTGATCATCGCTATCATGCCTACAAAAGCCATGAGCATTGCCGCGACATTGAGCATAAGGCTCATGCCCTCGGAAGCGCCGCGCGCGGCGGCCTCTATAACATTGGCATCGGGTTTTTCAACCTCTATTTTCGTTTCTCCCGTCGTTTCCGGATGCTCGAGTTCGGGATAGACTATTTTTGAAATAGCCAGCGCCGCTGGAGCGCTCATTATGCTCGCCGTGACAAGATGGCCGGCGATATTGGGGATGAAGTCTTTCAGAAAAAGCACATAAGCCGCCATCACTCCGCCGGCGACCGTGGCAAAACCGCCGGTCATGACAGCGTGGAGCTCACTGTATGTCATGTGTTTTATGAAAGGCTTGATAACAAGGGGCGCTTCCGTCTGCCCGACGAATATGTTCGCCGCCGCGGAGAGGGTCTCGGAACCGGAAGTCTTCATCGTCTTCTGCATCACATGGGCTATCTTCTCCACTATAAACTGCATGACACCGAGATGATAAAATATCGTCATGAGAGAGGAGAAAAAAACAATTGTCGGCAAAACAGAGAAAAAGAAAAACATACCCTCATTAAGTCCCCTGGGGTCGCCGGGACCGAAAGCGAGTTTACCGAAAACAAAAGCCGCCCCCTCTGTGCTGAAAGAAAGAAGAATGTTGACGCTGTAATCGACGACATTGAAGAAAAAATAGCCGACGGTATCGGACAGAACTATAAGGCCGAAGATCAGCTGAAGGGCTATCCCCCAGATCACCGGCCGCCAGTTTATGTTTTTCCTGTCAACCGACATCGCGTAGCTTATCAGTATAAGAACAAAAATTCCGAGAAAACTTAAAAGCCGCAATCCCAGCGGCGTATCCAGGTTTCTGCTCGTGCCTATTTCCGATGAAGCAGGGCTCGATGCCGTTTTAGCCGAGGCGTCCTGCGCATGAGCTTCCGCGACGAAAGAGGCTTTAAAATCGTTTCCCCTGACATGATTTGCGGCAAACCTCAGGGCAAAAAATGCCACCACGGCGACGCTGGCATAAAACCAGAAACGCGAATTCTTTTTCTTTTGATTGTTGTTCATTTTGATCTCCCCGTCTTTTTTTCTTCCGCCAGAACGCGCGATGTCCACTTTGTGTTTTTTACATACCAGTCAACGGTTTTTTTCAGCCCCTCGGCGAAGGCCGTCCCCGCCTTCCAGCGGAGCTTTTGCCTTATTTTTGCGACTGACAGCGCGTATCTTATATCGTGGCCAGGCCTGTCTTTTACAAACTCTATGAGCCTGTCCGGCTTTCCGAGCGCGTAGAGAATGCCCCTTACCACATCAATATTTTTTTTCTCCATGCCGCTCCCGACATTATAGGCCTGGCCGTCTTCGCCTTTTTCAAGGATAGCGGAAACCGCTTTCGCGCAATCCGCGACATACAGCCACTCCCTCACATTCAGGCCCTTTGCGTAAACCGGCACCCTTTTATTTTTGAGAGCGTTCATTATTATAACGGGAATAAGTTTTTCCGGGAACTGCCAGGGCCCGTAATTATTGCTCGCCCTCATTATCACAACCGGCAGTCCGTAAGTCCTGTGATAGGCGGACACGAGCATATCCGCGGCGGCCTTGCTCACCGCGTAAGGGGAGTTCGGTGAAAAAGGCGAATTCTCGCTGAATGTTCCTTTGATAATATCCCCATAAACCTCGTCGGTGGACACATGTAGGAATCTTTTCACCTTATGCTTTTTAGCCGCGTCCAGCAGCACCTGCGTGCCTATGACATTGGTCGTCATAAAAACCGAGGCGTCGTCAATGCTCCGGTCAACGTGACTTTCCGCGGCAAAATGGGCGACAGCGTCGGGTTTTTCTTTTTTGAAAACGGCCTCTATTTTACGCGCGTCGCAAATATCCGTTTTGTAAAAAGAGTATTTGCCCGCGACTTCCGCCAGGCGCTTAATGTCGCCCGCGTATGTGATTTTATCAACAACCGCTATTTTGTATTTAGAGGCGTTCTGTCTGACAAACTCGCTCCCTATGAATCCGGCTCCTCCGGTGACAATAAGTTTTCTGTATCTCACTTTTCTTCCGCCACGAAAGCGAGATAGTTTCCATAATCCGTTTTGTTTTCGCCGGCAAGTTTCAGAAGCTGTTCTTTGCTTATAAAACCCTTTCTGAAAGCTATCTCCTCAACGCATCCGATCTTGAGAAACTGCCTCTCCTCCACCGTGCGCACATAGAGGGCCGCGTCGAGAAGAGAGTCATGCGTGCCAGTATCCAGCCACGCGAAACCTCGCCCCAAAAGCTCAACGCTCAAAAGGCCCCTCTTCAAATATTCCTTATTCAAATCCGTTATCTCTATCTCGCCGCGCTTGGAAGGTTTGAGCGATTTCGCTATATTTATGACATCGTTATCATAGAAATAAAGTCCTGTCACCGCGTAATTTGATTTGGCTTTTGAGGGTTTTTCCTCTATCGATATGACCTTTTTGTTTTTGTCAAATTCCGCGACACCGTAACGCGAGGGATCTTTGACATAATAAGCGAAAACCTTCGCCCCTTTTTTTAAAGCTGCCGCCGATTCAAGCAATTCGCTGAAACCCCTGCCGAAGAAGATGTTATCGCCCAGGATCAGGCACACGCTGTCGCGCCCTATAAAAGATTCCCCTATGATAAAGGCGTCGGCCAGGCCCCGCGGCTCTTCCTGAGCGGCAAAGCTGAGTTTGATACCGAACTGCGAACCGTCGCCCAAAACTTCCTTAAAGCGCGGCAGTTCCCCCGGGCTTGAGATGATCAGTATCTCATCTATGCCCGCAAGCATCAGGACGGACAGCGGGTAATAGATCATCGGCTTATCGTACACCGGAAGAAGCTGCTTGCACACGGCTTTTGTCACAGGATAAAGCCTTGTTGCCCGCCCGCCTGCAAGAATGATTCCTTTCATAGCTTTAATAGTAGCAAAAAAATATATTTAGCAAAAACTTCACTCTGCCCTTTTCTCAATGACATCCAGCAGATACTCCGCTCTGTGGCGCGGGAGATGATATTTTAAAAGATGCTTTTTGCCTTCGGCGGCGATGCATTCTCTTTCCTTATCGCGCTTCAGGTAATAATTCGTCAGACCTTCAAGGTCGCTGAGATCATCTTTGCAGAACACGGCGTGCTTCCCGTGCTCAAAATCATCGGGGATGACAATGCCCGGCTTTCCGCTTACCATCAAACTTCCCACCGCTGGGATCTCCCAGTACCTGAGAGTGTCCCATCCCCCTCCGCGAAAGTTATAGCACACCTTTGACGCGGCAAGCTCTTTTAGATATTTGATTCCCTTCCTGTTATATTTTTTAAATGTCTGGCCCCGTGAGGTGCCGTTCTCACCGCAATCCCATTTACCCTCGCAAAAATCAAGCACTTTCGCTCTCACCGGAATATTATCCACCGCCCAGAAAACAACATCGTATTTTTTCACGCCGCCCGCACCGTCTATGAGCGGGCCGCCGTAGGCAAGCGGCAGAGGATAAACATTCGCGGGATAATTTTTATTTTTCAGATATTCCCTCTTGAATATCACATCCGGCGCCCTTTTTGAAAAAGCCCTACCGTAGAGTTCCGCGAATCCGAGCCTTGAGGCATCTCCGCCGACTTCAGCCTCATCGCCGCCGTCAATATAAACAACCTTCGCGTTTTTTGATAACTTCTCCGCTATACTGTCATAGGCCTCAAATGTGTCTCTCTTCGTTGAGCCGATTATCACACAGTCGTAAACCGCCCGGGACAGCATTTTTTTCCGGCAAGCAGGTCGCTGAAATAATCGCTAAAATTCCGGCGGCAGGCTATGGCCTTCGGATAATGATGGGTCGGGATATAATGCTTTCGCCGCGCCCGCAGGGGAATAATATTTTCCTTGCCCAGCACATCGCTCAAACCAGTAAAGGCAAGGTCTTCAAGATAGTCAGACTGCCTTGAGGCGATGAACAATATCCTTTCAATCCGCGCCATTGTCAGTATCTATTTTTCCTTTGCTCCGGCCAGCCAGTCAAGATATTGTATCTCGTCATCCACAAGTTTCTCAATGAGTTTTTCAAATGACAGTGAGTACTCCCACCCCAAACATTTCTTAGCTTTTGAATTATCCCCGTATACAACCTGCAAATCCAGCGGCCTGTAGAATTTTGTATCGCTTTTCAAATATTTTTTATAATCCAGATCCAGTGTCTGAAATACGGTTTCCACGAATTCCGTCAAACTGTGCGCCTGCCCTGAGCAGACGACAATATCGGACGGCTCTTTATACTGCAGCATCAGCCACATCGCCCTGACATAATCGGGGGCATATCCCCAATCCCTGCGCACATCCATATTGCCCAGCGTCAGACTGTCTGCTAATCCCCTGCTGATTCTGACCGCGGTATTGATTATCTTTTTGGTAACAAAATTGTCTTCCCTGAACACCGATTCGTGATTAAAAAGAATCCCGCAGGATGCGAATATACCGTACGCCTTTCTATAGCTGTTTGTTATCCAGTGCGCGGAAGCTTTTGATATACCGTATAAGCTCACCGGCATAAAAATTGAATTTTCATTGACGGGCAGGTTCTCCCGGCTGACATTCCCGTACATCTCACTGCTGGATGCCTGGTAGAATTTTATTTTAGTATCGGCAATGCGGATCGCTTCCAGCAGATTGGCGACGCTGATAGTATTGAATTCCAGCGTTCCTATCGGCTGCCGGAATGATAAACCCACCGAGCTCTGCGCGGCCAGATTATAAACTTCAGAATAATCCCCATTCCCCAAAACCCTGAGTATATTTGACAGATCCATCAGATTGACTTCCAGAAGTTTTATCCTGCCTGTTATCCCCAGGTATTTAAATTTTTGGTCGTCAACGCTGTTCAGGTTTCTGACAATACCCGTCACCTCGTATCCCTTATCCAGAAGCAGTTTTGCCAGATAAGACCCGTCCTGTCCGCCGATACCCGTGATCAATGCTTTTTTCATATTTTGTCCTTTATAACACTCATCTGCCAACAAAGCAGAGATATCCTTGCCTTTTCCATATCATATCAATTGCGATAAAAAAGTTCTGGCCGGCACAACTATCGGATAATGCGTGCCAAAACAATCTTTATCTACAAACTCTTTATTAAAAACAACCTGAAACGCATACGCCGCTTTTGTCTTTTCCTGAAAATAGGACAGGTTTTTATTTAATTTTTCTTCTTTTGTTTTGACTTCCACTAAAAACCACGGTTTTTTGTCTTTTGTCACTAAAAAATCTATCTCCCTTTTTTCAAATGTTCTTAAATAGAAAAGGTCGTAATCGCCAAACCCGTTATCGCTCCACCAATGAACAGATTTTAACAAATGAGAAGCGACAAAATTTTCATTCCTTGCGCCCTCGTCATCAACTGACGACCAATCCCAAAGATATATTTTCGGCTCTTTAGTCAGCGCTTTTGATATATTCTTCGACCATGGTTTTATTCTGAAACAATAATACAACGACTCCAGCGCGGCAATCCAGCTCCTTACGGAATTTTCAGATGCCCTGAGTTTTTTTGAATATGATGAATAATTGCATTGCTGTGCGGCATTCAATTGAATCAACTCGGCTAAAACCTCTACCTGCCCCACCTCATTTATTCTTGTCAAATCCCGTAAATCCTCTCTGAACAGCAGTTGTTTTCTCAGACCTTTCCACTTATTAAAAAATTTAACATCATTCTTTAAAAATGGTTCGGGGAATCCGCCATACCTTAAAAGAGATTTGAAGACGGCATCTGAAATATTTTTAGGTTTTCTGATTTCATTTTCAGAATATGTTTTATGGACAATTTCGCCAATGGTTAAAGGATGCATCCTATAAAGAAAATACCGGCCCATTAAACTGTCCGCCCCCTTTCTATGTATATTGAAATTAGCGCTGCCGGTAACTATTACCTGAAAATTATCTTTTGCATATACATCATAAAATCCTTTAATAAAATTTTTCCATTCAGGATATTTATGCAGCTCATCAAAAATGACAACTGTGCTTTTATTAGCGCCTATCTCCTCTGCTAAAGCATCCTGCCCTTTAAGTATCAGCCGCCGTGTTTTTTCATCATCCCAATTGAAATAACTATGATTTTTTTCAAACGCTCGGCATGTGGTAGTTTTTCCCACCTGACGGGGGCCGAGAACAAACGCAATTTGCTTATCCTTTTTGAAGTGGTTTGATAATAACTCTTCATACAATCGCTTCATGGCATTACTGTATATAAAACACAATCAACTGTCAAGAGAAATCCGCAACCCTTTGCGGATTTCTGCGGAGAATTCCGCAATCCTCTGCAAATAAATATAGCGCGCCGTATTTATGAATAACACACCAACAGCCGTTCTAACTCCAAATCTCTTTTGAGAACATAATTTTAGCAGGGTTATTCCTCATTCTGTTTAAATCATAGCAGTGTCATTCCAAGATATCAACACGCCACATTTTGTTCATCCCTTTTCCGCGCTACGCAATAAAAACTCCAGGTCGCCAGACAGACTCCGTATTCCTCGACCATCAAACAGCCGCTACTCTCTAACAATCCCCTGAAATTATCTTCTGTAAAATTATAATAATGCGTTTCCTCGGCCGTTGCGGGGTTTCTCGAATCGGGCACAATGATTCCCATAAGCCCCCCCGGTTTCAAAACCCTTATCCACTCCCGCAAAGTTTTTTCAGGATCCCTGTAATGCTCCAGGTTGTGCCGTGACACGACATAATCCAGCGAATCATCCTCAAACATATTCAAATCGTCGCCCGAAGTCCGCACATCAGCGGCGGATGCCTTACCCGTGACATTCCCGGCCAAACCGGATTCCCCTTTAGCTATCCAATCAACTCCTATGGCATCGGGGTGAGTCTTTCTATAACCGCATCCGACGTCGATTCCCCTGCCTTTGCAAACAGGAAAAAGCGTCACCGCCTCAGGATGGATCTGCTCAATATATTCCATGATCGCCTTTATTTTAACTTCATCATATCCGGCCCCTATCCTGAATTTGAATTTAATTTTCTTGGCTTTCAGTAAATTATCAACAATCTTTATCTTCAATGCATCTTCCGCTTTCGCCGGATTCACATTTATAACCAGCCGGCCATCATCCGGCCGGCTTTCCATTGTATCACTGAAACATATTTCGTATCTGCCCTCGCCTTGCGATTTACACAAGCGGACCCCCGCGTATCGTTCCAATTTATTCCGCAGGCCCTGCAAACCGCTTTTTAGCTTAACAATCCTGCTGATCTTTTTATAAATTTTCAGCAATCGCTGCCTGTCTTTACAATTCATTTGATTCCTTTCCGGATTCCATCAGCTGCTTGATCCTGTGAAACGATTTTTCTATTGATATTTTTTCTTTCAGAGTCTCAATATTTTTGACAAAGTTATCATATTTCTCTTTTTCATTACCCTGAGTTATCAATTTCACAAGAATATCCGCCAATTCATCAATGGTATCGCGCGTATAACCTATATCGCCGCAAAGATCATTATAATACTGAATGCCCGGATTCCTCAACGTTATTATCGGCGTTTTGTAGTGCAACGCGTCAAAAAAAGCCCCTGAAGAAGTCAGTTCATAACTGTCCCGGTCGTACAAAAAAAGAAAATAATCTACGTCCTTTGAATGAAAATCCATCTCATCTCTTGTGAGCCTCTTCCTGGGAGACACACAATTGACGGCTGTCTCATCTTTCAGTTTTTTTTCTATCCTTTTCGTGCTGTCGCTTATAACCCTTATCTCAAAGTTTTTTTCGGCCAAACCACCCAGCTTGTCCCTTAAAAGATTTACAAAATCGATCAATCTGTTTGGATTGCCGTGTCCGATGGTGGCGACAACCAGCCGTTTCGGATCAAGTTCTTTCACATATTCCTGATCAAAAATGTAGGGAATATCCATATAGAAGAACTTCCGGTAAAGATTCCCGCCTATATATGCCGCCAGATTCGCGTGCGCCCTCTTTGACAGCATAAGATAATTCACGGCAAGGTCGCTCCGGTACTCCAGCGCGTTTTTAAACCACATGATGTAAGGCCATATTTTCAATCTATCGGTAAATTTGGGTTTAATCTTTATTGTTTCTACAATACCATGCATCACAACCCCGCACTTTATATCCTGATGGCAACGGGTCAATATTTTTTTTATGCAATACAGGTTGTTTGAATTAGCGGAAAGAAAAAACATTTTACGACAGCCGGAATCTCCGGCATAATCAAAAATCTTTTTTAATAGCGAATAATATTGAAAATATGCGGCAATCCGCTCATATGGGGGTTCCGGCAATAAGAACTGTTTGTATTCTATGTTTTTTAAGCTGACTTTATCACGCGTAAAATTATCTTTCATGGCCGCGATATGATTTTCTTCCGCAAAAAAGACAATTTTCTCTTCCGGATAAGCCAGGCTCACTCCGTAAAGAAAAGCGCTGTTGATCTTCTCATGCGCCGTTCCCCTGCACTCGGGTTCACAAACAATTATCATAGCGCCTCTTTGTTATTTTTCAGTCCCTTCGTTATTCATAATCTATTGACACCTGTTTCGATCCGCCGCGGCAATCTTTCCATTCCCCGAATATCTGCTATAATACCCGGTGATATTATAAATTAAGCGGAGGAACATTACAACGTGTTTATTTCGGGGGAGGAAAAATGGATGACACTATAACAACAAAAATCAGTGCATATAAGCCCTACCTCGGTGACAGGTATGAGACTTTTCTATACGCTTTCCGGCAATTCGCCGCGAACTCCGGCAAAGTGATTGTAGAGCTGGGCACTTCCAGAAGTTTTGTCAGCGGGGGGATTGAGGGATGTTTCAGCTCAAAGTCAAAATATTGGCAACCTGATAAAATAGCGACATGGGACTGGGGCTCCGGTGTGTTCACGAAAGTCTGCCTAGAATGCCTGAAACATTTAAAATTTGAATTTCACAGCGTCGATATATCTAGGACAGCCATTAAAATATCAAAAACGATCACATCTGGTTACAAAAACAAGACCAGATACCACTTGACCAGCTCGGAAGATTTCCTCAAAAAGTTCAACAAGAAAATAGACCTGCTGTATATGGACGCGGCCGACAATAATGAAGAAGGCGCGCAAATACATTTGCGGGAAGCCAACATACTTCTTGAAAGGGATCTCTTGGCAGATAAAGGCGTTATATTGATCGACGATATCAATCTAAACCCCGACCAGCTTGCCATGGGACTGATCCCCAAAGGTAAATATTCGATACCCTTTTTAATGGATCACGGCTATAAAAGGACGACGAACAGTTATCAGGTTATTCTGGAAAAAAACAAAGACTAACCGACCTGGTTACGGCTTCTGCTGTTGAATCCTCTCATTTCAGAATCTATCAGATCCAAAAAATCCGACGCCGATTTTTCCCATGAATAGCGGGCGTCGCGGGCAATCCCCTTGTCTATCAGTTCTTTCCTTGTGTTTTCATCCTGAAGTTTGAGCACGGCATCAGCTATCTGCCTCATATTCCCATGTTCGACATATATCGCCGCATCCGCGCATATCTCAGACAAGGATGTGTATCTGGTGGTCACAACGGGACAGCCCCTGTGCATGGCTTCCAGTACAGGGAGTCCGAAACCCTCATATCTTGACGGGTAAATCAAGCCCTTGGCATTTCCTATCAGATCGCCGAGCGTTTCTTCGCTGACATAACCTTTCTCATCAAGTATACCTTTCCCTACAGCTTCTTCCGCTAAACGATTGAATTTATTGCCTTTAGTACTGAAGCGTTGTTTGACTCCGACAAAAACCAGCTTATCTTTCAATTTCTGTTCGCCCTGCAAATACAAGAAAGCTTCCACTATATCATCTATCCCCTTCCTCGACGAATACCCTCCCACATAAATAAAATAGTCCTCTTTTTTGTAATTGATCTCTTTTACAGGGGACATCACCGTGTTTGCACAACTTATAACAACAGGCTCTTTTTTGCATTTAAAATTTTTTAATATCTGTTTCTTTGAATACTCGGATATTGTCACGAGAACATCAGCTCTATCAATATCCTGTTGGACTTTCATTCTATATGCCGATCTCTCTTCGGGGCTAAAACCTTCCATTTCAAGAGGCAGGACATCGTTCAGCGTCATCACCACCAGCGCATTATCGTATCTGGCTGGGATATCGCCGTTACAGGGGAAATGGATCACTTCCGGGCGCAGGCGCTCTGCCATACCGGAAAAGGCTTTCATCTTCCAATTTTTTCTGAAAAAGGTTTTAAATTTTTTTAATCCTATAAAATCCGGCAACCGTCCAAATAACTCTTTTTGAAATACGCCGGTAAATTTTATATCACTATTTATTCCGTGACATGCTTTATATAAGCACAGCGTAGATTTAGCAATTCCCGTATGAGGGTGCTCAAAAACAGTGGCGTCAAACAATATATTCACAGGGGTATTTTAATATATTAGCTTTCCCAAATCAACATTATCAGATACAGACGGAGAACCTCCCAAAAACAAAACCCGGCAATCTGCGCGAACGCTTGTCTGCTAAAAATAATAATGGTAAAATGCGGGCAAGGCAATATGTATAAAGAAATAAAAAAATGCAGAATATGCGGCAACGCCAATCTGGCCACGATTCTCGATCTTGGCAGTCAGTATCTGACAGGCATTTTCCCGCCGAATAACAACTATGATATCACCTCAGGGCCGCTGGAGCTTGTAAAATGCATGGACGACGGGGGAGGAGAGGCCTGCGGACTGGTACAGCTGCGCCACAGCTACGACTCCGAAGAAATGTACGGCGAGAACTACGGTTACAGATCGGGCCTGAATCAGTCAATGGTGCGGCACCTGCAGCAGAAGGTTCAGAACATACTGAAAAAAGTGACGCTGTCAGACGGTGATGTTGTGCTGGATATAGGCAGCAACGACAGCACGCTCCTTCAGGCCTACCCTCACTACAACATAGACCTGATAGGCATGGACCCGACAGGTAAGAAATTCAAAGACTATTATCCTTCATATATTAAGCTGGTCCCTGATTTTTTTTCAGCGGAGACCTTTAAGAAAATATTCGGGGATAAAAAAGCTAAGATCATAACTTCAATAGCGATGTTTTACGACCTTGAATCCCCCCTGGACTTTATGCGGGATATATATAGCGCGCTCGACGACAAGGGTGTTTGGGTTTTTGAACAGAGCTATTTATTGTCTATGCTCGACGCCACCGCATATGACACTGTCTGCCACGAACATCTTGAATATTACGGTGTCAAACAGATAAAGTGGATGTGCGATAAAATAGGATTCCGTATTCTTGATATTGAGATCAATAATATTAACGGTGGCAGCTTTTCAGTTATGGTTTGCAAAAAAAACGCCCCTTACAAAGACAACGCCGGACAAATCGCCGAGCTGCTGGAGACAGAACGCGAAAGGGGGCTGCACACATTGGCGCCTTATAAAGACTTTGAAAAACGCGTCAAAAAACATAAAACCGAGCTATTGGAATTTATCGGCAGTCTGAAAAAAAAGAATAAGAAAATACTCGGCTACGGGGCCTCAACAAAAGGAAATGTTGTTTTACAATATTGCGGATTAACACCTGATGACATACCATTTATAGCCGAAGTGAACAAAGACAAGTTCGGATGCTATACCCCCGGAACCAATATTCCTATTATCTCGGAATCCGAGGCCAAAAAAATGAAACCTGACTATCTGCTCGTTCTGCCGTGGCATTTTAAAGAAAATATTCTTTTCCGCGAAAAAGAATATCTCGCCGAAGGCGGGAAATTCATTTTTCCTCTTCCGAAAATAGAGGTCGTTTAGATGAGGAAAACAGCCCTGATAGTCGGGGTCGAGGGACAGGACGGCTCATATCTTTTCGAGAAACTTCAAGCCGAAAAATACAGCGTTATCGGTTTAGACAAAGACAAAATCCGTCACACTTTCTCTGAGCCGGTTGAAGCCGTGGACATCACACAAACCGAACAGGTCTATAGACTCGTGAAAAAATATAAACCCGATGAAATTTACTATCTTGCCGCTTTTCATCACTCCGCCGAGGAAATTGAATATAACGATATAGAACTGTTCAGCAAAAGTTATCTGATAAACGTTTTTTCGCTGATTAATTTTCTTGACGCTATGGTGAAACACTCAAAGCTTTCACGTTTATTTTATGCGGGTTCATCTCACATGTTCGGTAATCCCGATAAAAGCCCGCAGGACGAACAGACTCCCTTCAACCCCTCCTGTATTTACGGCATTTCCAAAACAGCGGGGGTCAACGCCTGCAGGTACTATCGCAACAAACACTCCCTGTTCGCAAGCGCGGGGATCCTATACAATCACGAATCCCCGCGCAGAGCTAAAAACTTTGTGTCTCAAAAAATTATCAGAACAGCCGTGGCGATAAAAAAGAATATGTCCGGGAAATTGATCCTCGGTGATATAAATGCGAAAGTTGATTGGGGCTATGCTCCCGATTACGTGGAGGCCATGTATCAAATCCTTCAGCAGCCCGTGCCGGAAGATTTTATAATCGCGAGCGGCGGGAGTAGAACGATTAAACAATTCGTTGAAATCACTTTCGGAAAACTTGATCTAAACTGGAAAGAATATGTGGTTGAAGATCCATCCCTGATACAGAAAACAAAGAAAACAAGCATTAAGGGAGACATTAAGAAAATAAAAAAGACGATAGGTTGGGAACCAAAAGTCAGTTTTGATCAGATGATAGATATCATGATCGAAGCGGAGATAAAAAATGCCGGACAATAAAACAGATATTTCCTGCCGCTCTCTTTTATGAAACCCGTACGCGTGGGTATTGTAACCGCCTGGGCGGAATGCGGGATGGGACACATCGCCCGGAACTGGGCGCACAGCTTTGACAAACACCCCGGCCAGATAAATTACAGCATATTTTCCAGAGGCAACCCCTGGCTGACGCCCCTGCGCTGGCATGGCGAAAAAATAGTTGAGGGCCCCGAAAGTATGGATATAGACCACCCGCTGTTCTGGGACTGGGTTGAGGATTTTAAGCCGGAAATCCTTCTTTTCCAGGATCAGAACATTTACGGAAAAAGCGGGATGAAAGAGGAAAGCGGACGGCTCCATAAAAAAGGCATCAAGCTGATAAACTATCCCGACTGGTTCCTCACCGGTATGATAGAAAAGATGGACGGTATTTACGATTTAACTCTTGCCCACACGGAAAGGAACTTTCGCTGGCTCAAAGAGGCGGGAATAGACAATACCGTTCTTATCCGCTGGGGCGTCATACTCGATAATTTTAAATTCATACCGCGTAAAGCCGGAGACAAAGTCAGATTTTACACTAATGTCGGGTACGGCAGCCGCAGGAAGGGCTATCAATTCATACCCGGAGCTCTTGAAAAAATGAAAGGCGGGTTTTTGCGCAGGGTTTTAGCTCCGCGAAAACTTGATTTTGTTTTTACCGCCACCGCCCAGGAAGAAGCGCGGGAAATGATAAACCCGAAATTCATCAAATATTTTGAAAAAAATACTTCCTGCGAATTCAGCTTTAAAACCGCCGACAACACAAAGGGCGGCCTTTTTAATACCGGCGACGTCTATGTTTATCCCACCTGGCAGGAAGGCGTGGGACTGACGATAACCGAAGCGATGGCTTCGGGAATGCCTGTTGTCACCACTGATTTTCCGACAATGAATGAATGGCTGGACGACGGAGTGGAGGGCCGGCTGATAAAAGTGAAAAAACTAAAAAAGGGACGGATGACGGCATTCACAAAAGCTATCATCGACACCTCTCACCTGGCAGGAATCCTTGAAGACTATATAAACAAACCTTCCCAGATAGAAGAACAATCTTATAACGCCAGAAAAAAAATTGAAAAAGACTACAACTGGGACGACAGGGACGACGAAATACTCGCCCTGATGTCAAAATAATCTACCTGAGCTACTATATTAATTCTTTATTTTCCGCACCGGGAACCAGTTTCTATTTTTGCGGCGGGATACGGTAAAAGCCAAACTCATCGGATTTACCCGATAAAGAACGGCGCTCCATGGAAAAAATTTTATCCTCAGCAATGTTCTTTTTCACGAGTTCTGTAAAATGATCTTCGCTATGTTCACCTGTTGCGGCTTTTACTGTTGCCAAATTTGACAATATCTTTGAGGCGGCGCTACAACTGATAATTAAAACATCAAAATTCAAACGATCTTCTGCCTTAACATCACCGCTTTCCTGGAAAACCATATCATAACCTTCTTCAATTTTCATAAGAGCTTTGCTCAAGAGACCTATGTCCTGTATCCGATAATCTTCATGAGTGAAAATTATAAAGTCGCCATCGCCTTCAGCGACAGCCATTCGCAGCGACAGCATCAAAGCGTTCAAAGAACTTAACCGGGTGTCGCGTTCCCTGGCGAACTTTCTGATTTCAACATCCACTCCCCTTATCTTCATCCTTCCGACAGCGCTGTCATCGGCGGCAATTTTTATTTTTGCCTGAGGAAAATACATGGCGTTATATTTGACCGTCTCTTTGAGCATATTTTTCCTGCCGTACGCTGGCCCGTAGCAGAAAAAGATTTTCTTTTTCTGCAATTCCGCGTCCCATATGCAGATCTTGCGCGCGGTAAAACCCCCGCGCAGATAATCCCGTGTCGCGCCCAGTCCCATGAAAGGGTCCAGAACGCTCCCCGCGTCGATATACGTGTTTTCGGGATACTTTGAATAAAGCTGATGAACGAGCATATTGCTCAACGGCCCCGCGCAAAAAAGGAATACCCTGCCCTTTATTTTGTTCTCTTCTATCCACCGGCCTATCTTGTCTATCAGAGCATAGTCTTCTTTCCACGAGTTGCGGGACACCCTGAAGATTTTTTCACTTATAAAAGGCAGTTTTTCGGGAACCGCCTTGTCATTGCACACTAAAACAACTTTCCTTTCTGCGAATACGCCGTTAATAAAGTTTTTTTTGAAATAATCATAATTGGCATTTACAAACAGATTCGCCCAGGTGAGATGCGCTTCGTTCTGTCGCGAACTTTGTTTCATCCATTCAAAAGCGTCCGCGCCGACACAGCAGGGGCATCCTATGCCCACAAAATAATTCTCCGATTTAAATGTGAACGCTTCGGTCATTTTAGTTCTATAAAACTCATCGCTCTCATCACAGGGATCATATTTAAATTCACCGTGCTCTTTTTTAAGTATGTCTATCGCATCACCCTTTAAGATCGCCATCTCACCGTCCCCCCATCTTGAAAAAGCGAAGTGTTCTCCTTTTCTGAACTTGTCCAGGAAAAGCAGCAGGGCCTTCTTAAAATCATCGCTGCGTAAATCGAAACTCAACACGGGAGGAAATGAACAGTATCTTTTGCCCCTCAGCGACGCTATCGGATGCCGAAGGAAATTTTTAATGTTCTTCCTGAATTTCCTCAGCCGCTGACTTGAGCTCATTTGAGTATTATGTCATCCGTTTCGGCGAGGCCTTTTTCGCAGCGGGTCTTTTTATCTCGTTCGGCGAGCTTTTTCTTCTCCTTGTTTTCAAGGTTTTCCTGCCTTTTACCGTGATACAGATGCAGCATCACAAGGCGGTTGGTGACGAGCTTCGCCGTCACACCGGCCCAGTGCAGGCGCCAGCCTATATCAAAATCCTCGTGGCCGTAACCGATATAGGAATTATCATAACCGTTAACGGCTTCAAAATCAGCTTTATATATGGCCCAGCAGCCGCCGAAAACCTGCCGGCTTTTCTTCAAGCTCTGAAAAAAAGAAGCGGGCACGGGAGAGAGCATGAGCCCGTATTCAAGGAAACGGGTTTTGCCGAAGAGCCAGTCTATCGTCAGAGCCGCAAAAAAAGGAAAGGAAAATATTTTTCGTGATGTGTAGTTGCCGCCTATTATCCTGTCCCTCAGTTTCTTGGATATTCTCACAACCCGCGATGTTATGTACCGGCCCTGCCGGAGTTCTTTGTTGACGACAGCCACACCCTTCGGGTGGACAAGTATGTCCCCGTCAATGAAAAATAACTTTTCGCCCAGTGCCGTTTTCGCCGCCTTGTTAAGGGCGAGGGCCTTCCTGAAACCCCTGTCGTCCTGCCAGAGATGCATTATCCTCAACGAATCCCTGAACTCCGCTACAACATCTTCCACCTCTTTGCCGCTGCCGTCATCGGCGACTATCACCTCAAAATCTTTATCTGTCTGGTCAACCAGGCTCTGAAGGCACAACCTGAAAAATTTGGCCTGTTTGTAGACATTCACGACGACCGAAACGCCGGGTCGCGCGTTAACAGCGCTCACAATCTGTTCCTCCCGCGGGAAAGATTCAGATAAAAATCAAAAATAGTCTCTTCGCCCCTGACAAGCAGCCGTTTCAGCGCGAAATTATCGGCAAAGGGAAAAGCGTTCTTCCCCTGCTTTATTATCACGGCATAGCGGTATCCCGCTTTCTCCGCGATTTTTTTCACATTGGCATTGTATCCGCCGTAGGGATAGGAAAAACTGAGCATTTTCTCACCCGTCAATTTTTCCAGATCATCTTTATTTTCTGAGATCTCCCTTTCCGTTTCGGCATCATCAATACGGTAAAGATTTTTGTGCGAAACGGTATGGCCCCCTATTTCCATGCCCGCGGATGCCATTTCCCTTATTTCCTCCGGGGCCATCATCTCAAGTGGTGCTTCGACATCGGCGTCATGCCATAGATTCTTTTTGCCTATCGTAGAGCTCACCACATAAAAAACCGCCCTGAAACCGTATTTTTTAAGTATGCGGAAAGCCTCCGTGTAATTGTTCCTGTAACCGTCGTCAAAAGTTATTATCACTTTTTTCCTTCCGTCACTGACCGTTCCTACGGTAATGTCTTTGAATGTGACAACTTCATAACCGCCTCTTTTGAGATATGACATCTGTTTGTCGAATTTCGCCGCGCTCACCCATAATTTTTTGAGTTTTGATCCGTCGGGAGGAGTCCCTATCTTGTGGTACATAAGTATGGACACACCCTCTGTTTTTTTTCTCCACCAGTTCCATCTCGCCGAAAAAGCCAGAGCAAAAATAAAAACGGCGATAAAATATATCATTCTTTTAAGCCCGCCGTCAGCTCGTAAAGCTTGAAATATTTGACTCCGGCGTAAAAAGCCGAAATAGAGGCATAGATAAAACCCGCCACGCCGTCCAGAAAGCCCAGTTTGAAAAAATATCTTACGCCGAACTCGTACGGTATTCTGAAAAAAGCGCTGACAGGAAATTTCTTCCCTTTTTGAAATTTCTCGCGCGCGATCATTGAAGTATAAAGATTGAATTTTTGAAAATATGCGGACAGGTCCCTGTAACTCCGGTGCGCTATGTGTCCTTTGAGGTTCCCTGTTTTGCCTCTTACCGCCACAGACTCGTGCACGGCTTCAGCGCCGAACCCCGCGGTATTTTTGTTGAATAACCGTATATGCTTTTCACCGCCAAGGCCCCCGAAACGCAAACGGCGGTTCATAAAAAAATTGTGAAAAGGTATATTATACGCGGCAATGGCGGGATTGGAAGACAACGCGAGGATCTCAGCCCTCAGCTCATCCGAAACCCTTTCGTCCGCGTCAATATTCAGTACCCATTCATTGGAAGTTTTTGAAACGGCAAAATTCTTGAGCGGCCCGAAACCCAGCCATTCCGACTGAGATACTTTATCCGTGTATTTCCTGCAAATATCAACGGTACCGTCGGAACTTCCGGTGTCGACGACAATTATCTCATCCGCCCACCTGATGCTTTCAAGACAGTCAACTATCCTGGCTTCCTCATTTAGCGCGATCACAATAACGCTGACTTTCATAAATCTCCTTTCAATACCGTTTCCGTGTTTTCCGCGAATTTTACGGGATCAAACATGGCTTCCGCCCTCTCCGCCGCCGCCCTTCCCATTGATATGCGCGCGGAGTCGTCTTTGAGCAGGCGTTCAATTGCCGAGGCCATTGCCGCGGGATCATCCGGGGCGACGATCACGCCGCTGACGCCGTCTTCCACAAGTTCACTCAAACATCCGGCCGTTGTGGCCACAAGGGCTTTGCCGCTGGCCATCCATTCCGCGGCTACGCGCGAAACAGCTTCGGAGCCGGAAGACGCTACAACGCCGACATCGCTCGAGCGCATATAAGCGCCGGCATTTTCCACAAAACCGCTAAACACTATATTCTTTAGGCCATTTTTTTTAGCGAATATCCTGAGGTCGTTTATTTTAACATTTTTTTCTCCGCCTATCACATAGAAAAAAACATCCGGAAAACTCTTCGCGACGATCGTAGCCGCCTTTATAAAAGTTTCATGGCCTTTGACCGGATCCAGCCGGCCGACAATGCTCACATTGTGTTTACCGGCGAGCTTGGCGGGAACGGCGCTGTCGGCAAAATCCATATCCATACCCTGACGCACCACATTTATTTTTCCGGGAGGCAACCCTTTGTTCACAAAATCGTCTTTTATGAATTCCGCGGCCGCTATAAAAGCGTCTGTTGTATTCCACAAATAACCGTGTTTCCCGACAGGCCTCGCGTCCGCGTAGGTCCTGACGAGACGCGGGCGGGCTTTTGTTAATATTTTGGCCATGGCGCAGAGCATATGCGATCTCCCGTCGTGCGGGTTAAGGCACTCTATCCCCTCTTCGCTTATAAGTTTCATCAGGTCAAAGATCGAGGCGGCGGATGAGAACCGGGCAGTTTTGACGCCGCGCTCTTCCGCCGAGTCGGCGGGCGGCTTTCCCTCGAGCCCCACAAAAATGATTTTGTGCCCTTTATTTTTCAGCCCTTCAGCCGCTGCCAGAGCGTAGGAAGTGATACCGCTGTCCCATCTTTCAAAATCAAGAACGGCTATATTCATTTCAGCACCGTGATGTCCTCTGTTCTGATCTGATCCAGGCCGTTGGCGCACATCAGCGCTCCCGAGCGGAGAACCTCTTCCAGCCGCGCGGCGTTATCACCGGAATACGCGCTTTTCCCGTGAGGGAAATGAAGGCTTACGGCCTCATTCGTGGCAAGCCTTCTTTTGATACCGGCGTTTGCGAGCCTGGTATCCAGCTCGGAATCCTCACAGTAGGCGCCTCTAAAATCATTGTTGTAGCCGTTGACCCTTTCGTAATCTTTTCTGTGAACACCCCAGCATCTTCCGGACATGTTTGAATTTTTCTTGAATGACTGTGTAATGGCCGCTAAGAACCGGGGGAGCAGAAAACCGTAAGTGCAGTAACGGGTCCTGGCGAAAAAACCGTCTTTCCTTATCCTCCATTTGACAGAACCGCAGAAGATATCCTCCGCTGAAAATCCGTTTTTCAGGATATGAGCGGCTATCTTCTCGGACAAAAGCACCGCTCGCGTGACCATGTACTGCCCTTCGCATATATACTCTTTCGACCTGCTGATGTAATCGGGGTGGGCAATAGTGTCCGCGTCAAAAAAATATAATTTGTCTCCCGATGATATTTTGACGGCCTTGTTTATCGCCAGGGTTTTCCTGAAACCCTCATCATCCTGCCACACATGCTTTATATTCATCCTGCCGCGGAACGAATCCGCTATATTTTTTATTTCCGGGCCGCTGCCGTCATCGGCGATAATGAGCTCAAAATCACTGAAGGCCCCTCCGGCGAGGGCTTCCAGACAGAGCCTGAAAAGTTCGGCCCTGTTATAGGCGGCGACAATAACGGATATGCCTTGACTCATTTTTTTATCTTATATTTCGGGTCGTTGTACATCTTGAACTGGCGGTAAAGTTTTATCTTCTTTCTGCCGGAAGCGATATCGTCATAGAGCCCGCTGAGTTCTTCCGCGAGGTCATCCCGCTGTTCGGTCAGTATACTCAATTTTTCGCGGCAGCTTTTTTTGTGTTCGGCTGAGGCGTCAGCGCGCTCAAGCTGCTCGGCCATATGAAACCTCTTGAGCTCGAAGATAGCTATCTTATCCGCGAGAGTGCCCAGTGTCTCAGCCATTTTTGCCCCCTTTCCTGAGGGCCATCGCCATCTCGTCTATCTTTTCTATGAGATCGTTCCTCTTCTGGTTGAGCTTATCAACGGCGCGCTTCGCCGCGGCCACGGGCGCGTCAGCTTTAACCCTGGCTTTGTCTTCCTCGTGCCACAACTCTATGTTCGTCATCGCGAGCTCACTCACAAATTCACCGAATTTCTTTTCCATTATTATATCTCCTTTTTAAATATCCATTATGCTAAATAATGGTCTTTTTAACCTTCGCTATTATTAAAAAAGTGGATGCCCAAGGGAAAATATCTGTAATATTTTTTTTAACATCGCTTTCCAATTTTGACTGATTACGCCGCACTTTATATCCATTTCTTATGAGCACAACTTCAAAATTAAAATAGTTTTCTAAAATATTCTTCAACGTTTGAGGTGTATAATAAATTATGTGATGTCCCGTGCTATAATGCCTTCCTCTTTTTCTTTTTTTCAGCCCTAACTTACCTAATACAGTTTTAAAATAATTGGACACTGAATTTACATTGGGCGAAGCGATAAATATTAAGCCATTTGGTTTTAATATTCGCTCAACGATTTTCAAATAATCCTGCGGATTTTTGAGATGTTCTAATACCTGGTTAAAATAAACACAATCAAAGTAATTGGACGGTAAATCTAATTTCAAAAAATCACCGCTGAATATTTTAATTTTCAATTTTTCAGATAATTTCTTCACAGTTTTCGGATCAACATCATAACCTTCAACCTGCCATCCTCTTTCTTCAGCTACCTTTAATTCAATGCTATCACCACAGCCAATTGAAAAAAACCTTCCTATAGGACAATATTTCTCAATTATTGAAAGATAAAAATTATTCCCTTCGTATAATTGTTTCTTCCTACTTTCATCAATTTCAACTCCAATGTAATGTTCATAGTAATTTTGTAAATATTCATCAGAATATTGCGGATTTAGAAACCGAATACCACAATTAGAACATTTGTAAATTGTTTTTTTTGTAAAATCAATATCCCACAGTTTAATATTTTTTGATTTGCAAAATAAACAATTATTTAAAGGAGCTTCATAAATTAATTTATGTTCTTTATCCATTATTTCCCTCCTGAATATTTTGCCAGCATATCCGCGGCTTCTTTCTCCACTTCTTCCGCCTTTAAATCTTTCATACATATCATGCTTTCGCACTCCCTCTTGCTGCAGGCGATACACGGCACATCCGCCTGTATCGCGCGATGCTCTTTTCCTTTGGGTGTCCAGCACTCCTTAAAAGTCGGCCCGGTTATGACAAGTGTGGGGGTGCCCACAGCGGCGGCAAGATGCCTGACCCCGTTATCGTTGCCCACAAGAAGCCGGCAGTTATAGAGCAGCGCGGCAAGTTCCCGTAATTTTGTCGGCGGCGCGAGGAGCGCCTTCTCTTTCATCATATCCATCACGGATTTTACATAATCTTCTTCGCCCGGTCCCCACACAAAAACAGGCGTCAACCCGCAACGGCGTACTAAAATATCCGCCAGGTCCGCAAAATGTTCTTTTGTCCATCTTCTCGCCGGACGGCGGCTCGTCGCAGATATGGCCACAAGCCCGGCGCCGCCTTTTTCACGGGAATAATCCGCGAACATTTTCTTTTCCTCATCTGTGAGATAGATCTTTATCGGCCTCGGCGACGCGGATATTCCCAGCGCCGCTAGCATCCTGAATTTTGTATCGCTGACATATTCGGGGCCGGATGAGGCCGGCACGGTTTTTGTGTAGAAAAAAGCGCTTCCTTTTTTCGTAAAACCCAGCTTGAGAGGCGACCTCGCGAAAAGAGTAAGTCCGCGGCTTCTGGGATTGCCCAGAAAATCCATCACGACATCATATTTTTTCTTTCTTATTTTCAAGAGCTCCGCAAAAGGCTTTTTGAAATTATATGATATGACCTCGTCAATATAGGGATTGTTTTCAAAGATCCCCGCGAAGGCCGACGAGACGACAAATGATGTCCGGCAACCCGGATATTTTTCTTTTAGCGCCCGGAAAACCGGCTCTGTCAGAATGCAGTCGCCGACCTGCTTTATCTGTATTACCAGTATCTCTTTAATTTCCATTTACAACCTTCCTGTAAACGGCGAGCGTGCCTTCCGCGGTTTTTTCGGAGCTGAATTTTTCCGCCGTTTTCCTTCCCTTATCCGCAAAAGTTTTCCTCAAAGCCGAGTCCGAAGCGAGTTTAATTATTTTTCCGGCGAGAGCCGCATCGTCGCCGGGGTCGGCTAATAAGCCGTTTTCGCCGTCTTCAATAATTTCTTTAATACCTCCGGCAGAGGTTGATACCACAGGTACTCCCGACGACATCGCGTCTAAAATGGAAGTGCCCAGACCTTCCCATTTCGATGACATCACAAATACATCAAAAATATTTAAAAAATTAAACGCGTCTTTCCTGAAACCCGTGAAAATAACATTATCACCCGTGCCGTTATTACAGCTGAAATCCATAAGTTTCCGTCTAAGCCCCCCGTCACCGACAATAATAAATTTCATATTTTTATTTTTGTCCAGCGCTATCTTCGCCGCCTTCAAAAGAGTGAAGTGGTCTTTCTGTTCGGTCAATGCGGCAATATTTCCGACTATTATATCGTTTTTGTTTAACCCTAATTCTTTGTAAAGGTAATCGCCTTTTAAATTTTCAAATTGCCTTCCATTTTTTATTCCCGAATACACAACATCTATTTTGTCCGCGGGAACACCGTCCGATATTAAAATTTTTTGTATCGCTTTTGACACCGTTATAATTCTGTCGGCGCTCAGATATTTTCTCAGACACCTTATATGAAAATCCACTCTGCGGGCGGCAATGAGCGCGGGCTTGAAAGAAGCCAGCTTTTTAGCGATTAACCCAATCGAAAGAGCGTGGGCGCTGTGGCAATGGATTATATCCGGCTCTTCCCTGTTGATGTGTCTTGATATTTTGAAAGCGGAAAAAATATCGAATTCTCCAAGCATGGCCGCCGGGATCTTACTGATATAACCGGCTCTTTCGAAGAGAGGATATTTCCCGGGGCAGAACAAAAAATTCTCCACGCCTCTTTCTTTGAGGCCCTCCAGCAGATAGAGCACCTGCCTCTGCCCGCCGCGGAAAGTTTTCTCGGAATCAATATGAAAAACTTTCATTATGACTCTTTCTTCTCTTCGTATTTATAGGGGATGCGCACGGTAAAAAGAGAACCTTTTCCGAATTCGCTTTGAACGTCTATCCATCCCCCCATCAATTCAATGAGTTTTTTTGAAATACTAAGGCCGAGTCCAGTGCCCTGGAACTGGCGCGTTATTGAAGCGTCCGCCTGCTGGAAAGAGTCAAATATTTTCCCCGTATCCTCTTCTTTGATACCTATCCCTGTATCCTCGACCGCAATGACAGCTATTTCATTGGCCGTCTGACAGGAAAGCGAAACATGCCCTTTCTTCGTGAATTTGAAGGCGTTGGACAGGAGATTGAATATCACCTGCTTCAGCCTCATCATATCCTGATAGAGAACAATGCCCTCCGGGCAGGATGAACGGAATTCCACATCTTTACCGGGGGATGCGATCTCGCCTGAAACGGTGTTGATCAATTCCCTGAGCTCGAACTTCTCCGGCATAAGGTCTATCCGCCCGGCCTCTATTTTGGACAGATCCAGTATGTCGTTTATGAGATTCAGCAGATGATTTGAATTGCGCTGCACTTTTGAGAGTATGTCTTTCTGTTTCGCCGTGAGGCCGCCGTATATCCCGTCTTTGAGAAGATCCGTAAAACCTATTATGGCGTTCATGGGCGTGCGCAGCTCGTGGCTCATCGTCGCCAGAAACTGTGATTTGTATTTATCCGAGCGCGCCAGCTTCTCGTTTTTAACGGCTATCTCCTTGTAGGCGTTTGCCAGGTCGCGTGACGACGATCTTATTTTTGCATCCCTCCCTGACTGGGCCGCGGAGATCTTGTCGGCCATTTTATTCAGCTGGAGCGCGAGGTTTTCCATCTCATCGCCGGTTCTGATCTGCGGGCGGTATGAAAAATTTCCCTGCGCAAATTCTCCCGCGCTCTTTGAAAGTTCCTCCAGCGGAGCCGATATTTTGCTTGAAAAATAAAAAGACAGATAGCCGGCGAGCATAAACGACACGACGGAAAAAAATATCCCTAAAAATTTCGCGTCGCGAAGGCTCTTGAAAACAACTTTGTGCGGAGCGATCAGACATATCCTCCAGCCGGGAAAACCCGCGATCGGTATTATCACCTCAAAGATCTTCAGCCCCCCCCTGTTCAGCGTCCTTTTATAAATATCTATGTCGGAATACCTGACCGACACAAGCGGAGAGGCATTTTTCTCATCCACGCTGATATCGGAAAAAATGGTCGTGCCCGCGTTATCGCGTATATAAAAAGACGCGCCCTCAACCGGAAGGATTTTTTCAAGGATATTCAGCAGTGAGTCCGGATTTATCAGCGCGGCGAGATAATTGTTTTTATTTGTTTTTGACACCAGCGCTATAGAAGAACCTCCGTCTGTTTTGATGACATGCGGGGTGTCCGTCACGCGGTGGGCGCGGAAGATATTCTTAAATTCATCAGGGGGATTCCCCCCGTAGCGCGAGATGACATTTCCCGACATATCCGTGAACATCACCGATGAGAATAGCTTATATTTTCTGTGTATCCTTTTCAGATATGCCTGGCGCGAAGCGTTATCCCCGCCGGGGAACAGATTGGAAGGAAGGTACGACTGCGCGATCACTGATTTCTGCGCGTTGAGAAGAAAATGTTCCGTGATCTTAGATGCGCTGTTCGTTAAAGCGAAAAGGGAATTCTCAATATAACCGGCCGAGCGGCGCTGCGCGAGCATCAGGAATATGAAAAAAACGAGCGGCACCGCTGCCACTGTCGAAAAAAACAGGAGTATTTTATTTCTTATTTTCATAGCTCAAAACCCCGCTCCGCTCTGATCACGGAATGAATTTCTTGATCTTGGGCAGCAGGCGCTCCCATGCCACAGGTTTAATGACATAATCATCGCCGCCGCAGATAAAGGCCTTCTCTATCTCGCCGATGAGCTCTTTCGCCGTCAAAAAAATTATCGGCACTTTCGATGTCTTGGCATCTTCTCTTATGATCTTGCAGGCTGTATAACCGTCAAGTTTCGGCATCATTATGTCCATGATGATGAGATCGGCTTTATATTTTTTGAGTTTTTCAATGGCCTCCCATCCGTTTACCGCCTCCTCCACGTCAAAACCGTATGCCCTCAGGCGTTCGCCCAGTATCTCCCTTGAATCCGGATCATCTTCAACTATCAGTATTTTTGACATATTATCCTCCCGCGCCGGCAACAGGCCGGCCTCTTTCTCTATCGTTCCGTATATTTATCAACTTTCTTTACAAGGTCCGAGGGTTTCAGCGGCTTTGATATATAATCATCGCATCCGGCCTTCAGAGCCCTGTCCCTGTCGCCGCTCATCGCGTGGGCAGTGGCCGCTATCAGGGGCGTTAAGGGGTATTTGCCCTTTATTATCTCTATCAGATCCCAGCCCGATATTTTCGGCAGTGACAGGTCAACGAGGATCACGGAATATTCCGATTCGTCTATCTTTTTAAGGGCGTCTTCGCCGTCAACGGCTTCCGTCACCTCATAATCCGCCATTTCCAGGACTGTGCGGAATATCTCCCTTGAATCCGCGTTGTCCTCTATTATAAGTATTTTTTTTCCGCCGCAGGCGGATTTCGCACGCCACGGCGCACTTTCAGCTTTGTTCAACATTTCCCCGCCATGCGCTTCAGTATTTTCATGACCGTTGCCGGATCCGCGGCGCCGCGGCTTTCTTTCATGACATGGGCCACGATCCTTCCCGAAGCTTTTTCCTTGCCCGATTTATAGTCTTCCCACGACGAGGTGTTGGCCTTGACCGCTTCTTCCGCCAGTTTGATGATCGCGCTCTCATCGCTGACAATATCAACATCGCCCGCAAGGTCGCGGGGTGAGGCGCCGTCTTTCACCATCTTCGGGAAAATCGTTTTCAAAACCTGCTTATTTATCTTCCCTTCTTTTCTTAATTTAACCAGCTCGCATATATGGACGGGCGGCACTATTTTTTTCAACTCTTCAAGAGACAGCGCGCTCTGATCAAATTCCGCGAGAAGATAGCTTATCACGATATTGGCCGCTTCTTCCTGCCCGTCCGGAGTAACGCCTGCGATAACTTCATCAAAATAGTCAGCCAGCACTTTTTCATCCGTGAGTATGTCCGCCTGATATTCGCTCAGTCCCCGGCTCAAAAATTTCTTCTTCATTTCCAGCGGCAGAGAAGGTAGAGCTTCCTTCTCTTTTGTAAGCATTCCGGCGCTGACATAGACGGGCTTCAAATCGGGATCCGGAAAATATCTGTAATCCGCGGCCTCTTCTTTTGACCGCATTGAAAAGGTCTTTCCTTTGGAGGAATTCCAGAGCCTTGTCTCCTGAATGACCTGCCCTCCGCCCTCCACGAGTTTTTTCTGCCTCTCTATCTCGTAAGCAGACGCGTCTTTAAGCTCCTTGAAAGAATTCATGTTCTTTATTTCCGCTTTCACGCCCAGCGGCTCGTCCTCGGATCGGCGGATAGATATATTACAGTCGCATCGCAAAGAGCCCTCTTCCATGTCGCAGTCGGAAACACCGGCATACCTCATTATTCTTCGCAAAGTCTTAAGATAATCAAAAGCAAGCTGTGGCGAATCTATATCGGGCTCCGACACGATCTCAAGGAGCGGCGTGCCGCATCTGTTCAAATCTACAAGAGAGCCGTCAACCGGTTCACTGCCTATAAAATGGAGCAGTTTACCCGCGTCCTCTTCCAGATGAGCCCTGGTGAGACGCACTTTTCTGTCGTTCACTTCCACAAAACCGCCCGTAGCCAGCGGAAGCTCACATTGGGATATCTGATAAGCTTTAGGTAGATCGGGATAAAAATAATTTTTCCTTTCAAAAACTGAAAATTTTTCAATTTTACAATTAAGCGCAAGCCCGGCCCGGATACCCAATAAAACAGCTTCTTCATTTTTAACAGGAAGGACTCCCGGCTGACCTGTGCACACGGGGCAGATATTGGTATTGGGCGGGGACTGTGAATCGGCGGCGCAGGAGCAGAACATTTTGGTTTTGGTCTTCAACTGCACATGCACCTCAAGCCCTATGCTGACTATAAAATCACTCATTTGAAAACACCGCCTCAAATTTTTTCGCCGTTTCTATGAGGAAAATATCCCTTGCCCTCGGCGCCATTATCTGAAAACCCACCGGCAGGCCCGCGGGATCTTTTCCGCAGGGGATGGATACGGCAGGAAGTCCCGCCATGTTCGCCGGAATTGTGTAGACATCCTGAAGATAGAGGGAAAGGGGATCCGTTATTTCGCCCAGTTTGAAAGCCGTCCTCGGCGAGGTGGGGCTGATTATGACATCGGCTTTTTGAAAAGCGCTGTCGAATTCATTCTTTATGAGTCGCCTGACTTTGAGCGCTTTCATATAATAAGCGTCGTAATAACCCGACGAGAGCGCAAAAGCGCCCAGCATTATCCTTCTCTTGACCTCATCGCCGAAACCCTGCCCCCTTGTTTTGAAATATCCGTCTATGAGATCTTCTGATTCCGCCCTGAAACCGTATCTTATGCCGTCAAAACGGGAAAGGTTGGACGACGCTTCCGAAGGCGCGATTATGTAATATATCGAAACCGCGTATTCCGTTGAGGGCAATGAAACATCTATTATCTCAAAATCCCGGCTGAGTTTCTTAACCGCTTTATCAAACACCTCTTTCACTTCAGGGCTGCTTCCTGAAAATTCTTTGGGTATGCCGCAGACAAGTTTCCCTTTTTTCCCGGAAAGTTTTTCTATCTCGCGGGAAGTCTCATCTTTTTCATCCTTGCCGGCGATGATATTGAATATTTTTTCAATGCCGTCCATATCCTTCGCGAAAGGCCCTATCTGGTCCAGCGACGAGGCAAAAGCTATCAGCCCGTAACGCGACACCACCCCGTAGGTAGGCTTCATGCCGCAGATGCCGCAAAATGACGCGGGCTGTCTTATAGACCCTCCCGTATCGGAGCCCAGAGAATAAGGAACCAGCCCCGAGGCGACCGCCGCGGCGGAACCGCCGGATGAACCCCCCGGCACTCTTTCCATATCAACAGGATTTCTCGTAGGGCCAAAGGCGGATGTTTCTGTTGAAGAGCCCATGGCGAACTCGTCCATATTCGTTCTTCCCACGATAACAGCACCGGCGTTCTCCAGCCTTGTCACCACTTCAGCGTCGTATGGCGAAACAAAGCCCTCAAGTATCCGGGACGCGCAGCCGGCTGCCTCGCCCTTTATGACCATATTGTCTTTTATAGCAACGGGCTCACCCGCCAGAGGGAGATTCCTGTCGCCCGACGCGAGACGGCTGTCAATTCCTTCAGCTTTCCTGAGCGCCCTCTTCTCAAAAATTTCTATGAAACTGTTTGTCTTATCACGCTTTATTCTTTCTATGCAGGATGAGATATTTTCTTTTACGCTCATTCTATAACCTTCCTGACCTTGAAAAAGTCATCCTGCCTCTCCGGGGCGTTCTTGAGTATTCTTTCTCTGGCGTCGCTGTCAGAAGACGGGAGATCGCTCCGCCAGACATTTTCCTCTTCAAAACAAAAAGGCTCAACGCCTTCGGTCGGAGCGCTGTCAAGTTTTTTAAAATATTCCAGTATCTTGTTGAATTCACCGGCAAAATCTTCCAGGCGCTCCTCCGGGATTTCTATTCTGGCGAGCGCCGCTATTTTTTTGATCTCGTCTATATTCATTTTTTCGCCTTGCCTGGCCCCTCTATCTCAATGTTATCTATAAGCCGCGCGGGCCCGATCTTCACGGCAAGAGCTATCAGGGCATTTCCCCGCACTTCCCTCACATCCTCAAGAGATTCCCTGTCGCAGACAGAGACATAATCTATTCTGCCGCCGGCGGCTTTGAGCATTGCCCTTATTTTTCTTTTGATGTCAGCGGCCGACGAACCGCGCGAGGCCATGAGGCGCCCCTCTTGCAGGGACTTTCTTAAAAGAGCCGCGCGTTCAAGTTCCCCGACGGAAAGATAGCGGTTTCTGGAGCTGACGGCGAGGCCGCTCTTCGTCCTGACGGTCTCAACGCCCCTGATCTTCAGAGTGAGATCCAGATCCCGCGCCATTTTTTTTATCACCGCAAGCTGCTGATAGTCCTTTTTCCCGAACACGGCTATGTCCGGCCTTATGATATTAAAAAGTTTCAGTACCACCGTCGCCACGCCCCGGAAATGGCCGGGCCTTTTGAGTCCGCACAGATGCGCGGCAAGTCTTCCCGGTTCCACGAAAGTCTCAAAATCCGCAGGATACATATCCGCAGCCCCCGGGGTAAAAATCATATCAACGCCGTTCTCGCGGCACATCCTCATATCTTTTTTCAAATCCGCCGGATAACTCGCGAGATCCTCTCCCGGGCCGAACTGAGCGGGATTGACGAATATGCTCACAACCAGAAAAGAGCACTGCTTCCGGCATTCCCTGATGAGTTTGACATGCCCCTCGTGCAGTGCGCCCATCGTCGGGACAAGACCCTGCGTTTTTCCTTTCCGGCGCGCAATATCGCAGATACGCGCGGCGTCGTTCGGCGAAACGGCCCTTATCACAATTTCTCGATCCTGTTGCTGAAGCGCGCTCGGGCTTCCTTCAGTATCTCGTGCACCTCTTTTCCGTCAACAGGGTCTTTCATCTCCGGCGCTATCTCGGCGAGAGGCTCTATCACAAAAAGCCGTCTGCGGAATGCAGGATGGGGAATGACGAGATCATCCCTCTTCACTATCTCGGAGCCGAAAAGGATTATGTCTATATCCAGCGTCCGGGGGCCGTATTTTATCGACCGGGCCCGGCCGTATTTTTTCTCCACGCTGTTCACTTTTTTGAGCAGTGTGTCCGGCGATATGCTCGTTTTGCCGGCAACCACCAGATTGATAAAATCCGGCTGGTACTTCATGTCCATCGGATCCGTCCTGTAAAAACTTGACACCTTCATGTCGTCAACGAAACGGCTCAGGTCCTTGAGGCTGCTCAGGAGCGTCTGATACGAATCGCCCACATTACTTCCAAGAGACAGCGCTACCTCTTTTACATTTTTTTCTTCCATGGCCTCGCTCACTTTCCGCAGAGGATTTCCAGTGTTTCAGCTTTATCCGTTGAAACGCTTATCGGTTTGCCCGCCGCCTTGAGGGCGGATGCGACGTCTTTCAGCCCGCTGCCTGTCACAAGACAGACTATCCTGCTGCCCGCTTTCACCTTCCTGTCTTCAAGTGCCTTTTTAAGTCCGGCGTAGGCCGTGGCACCCGCCGGCTCCGGGAAAAGTCCCGTGTTCGAGGATATCTCTTTTATGGCCTCGAGGATCGCCTCGTCACTTATCTCCACCGAAAAGCCGTCCGTCTCACGCACGGCCCGCACGGCGGCGAGGCCGTCGCGCGGCACATCCACGCTGATGGAATCGGCGATCGTTGTGGCGTTCACCTGTATCATCTCTATCTCTTCGGGCGACACATCTTTGCCTTTATATTTTTCAAGCGTTTTGTGGACGGCATCCGAATTTTTTGACTGCACGGCCACGATCTTCGGGATGCTCTGCGTGAAACCCGCATAGAAAAGTTCGCGGAAGCCTTTCCACACACCGCTTATTATGTTGCCGTCGCCGACCGGGACAAAAACATAGTCCGGCACTTCCCATCCCAGATCCTCGGCGATCTCAAAAGACACCGTTTTCTTGCCTTCCCTCGTCCAGGGATTGAGTCCCGTGCTGCGGTTGAAACAGCCTATCTCCGTCGAGACACAGGCGCAAAGGTCAAAGGCCTCGTCATAAGTGCCCTGCACGGCGAAAACCTTCGCTCCGAAAAGGAGCAGCTGGGCTATCTTTGCCTGCGGGGCTTTTTCCGGAACAAAAATAATGCAACCCATTCCCACGCTCGCGGCAAGACACGCCAGGGAAGAGCCCGCGTTCCCTGTGGAAGCGCAGGATATCCTGTCCAGCCCGTCCTCGCGGGCCACGGTGAGCGCCACGGCGCCGGCCCTGTCCTTGAACGAGGCCGAGGGATTCCTTGTGTCGTCCTTGAAGAAAAGCTCAACGCCCCATTTTGAGGAAAGCCTGTCGCTCTTTACCAGGGGCGTGCCGCCAACCAGAAGAGGCGGAGTCAGTTTTGTATCAGCGAAGGGAAAAAACGGCAGATACCTGTATATGCCTTTCTCGGCGGAGTTTTTCACAGCGTCGGCCTTCCGGCCTATGCGGGCGTAGTCGTAAACCGCCTCAAGATTCCCTGAGCAGTCCGGGCACTGGTAACGCGCCTGCTTCAAGGAAAATTCTTTTCCGCATCTTAAACATTTAAAGCCTTTCAAATTTTCTGAGATCATAATCTTTTTAAAAACTCCTTTCTGGATAATGTTTCCTGTTCACCGCTTACCATGTCGCGGACAGTCACCGTCATATTTTTTATTTCATCCTCTCCCATGATCAGGGCGAAACGGAAAGATGCCGCCGACGCCTCTTTCAAAGCGTTTTTAAGTTTCGGCTTCGAGGAGATCACGCAAACCTTCCCCGCGCCTCTTATCTCATCCGCGAAAGCGGTAAGGCCGTCCATGGGCGCTCCGGCGGAAACGATCATGTAATCGGGTTTCTCCGGGGTAAAATCTATGAGAGGCATGATCCTGTCCACGCCTATCGCGAAACCCACCGCCGGCACATCTTCACCGCCCAGCAGTTTCACAAGGCCGTCATAACGCCCGCCTGCGGCGATGGCATCCCTGGCGCCTTTAGCGTAAAACTCAAAGACGCAGCCGTTATAGTAATCAAGGCCCCTGACAAGCCTCACATCCGGCGTAAAGCTGATTTGCCTGTCATTCAACCCCCGCCTGATCTCTGTGAAATTATCGGCGCAGTCCGGGCACAGCGCTTCACTCACATCCGGCGCGCCGGAAAGTATCTTTCCGCAGGATTCAACTTTGCAGTCAAGTATCCTGAGGGGATTAACGCCGAGACGATCCCTGCAATCATCGCAGAGGCCGTCAATCTTTTTTTCGGCGAAGGCCTTTAATTTCTTTTCGTACTCAGACCTGCACACGGGACAGCCGATGGAATTTATCTTCAATTCGTAGTCAGGGCCGAGTTTATTGAGCGCCGACGCGCACAAAGAAATTATCTCGATATCGGCGAAAGAAGTTTGGTCTCCGAAGTATTCGGCGCCCATCTGGAAAAACTGCCGTTTGCGGTCTTTTTGCGGTCTTTCATAACGGAACATCGGCCCCGAATAATAAAGCCTCCGGGGCAGCGGCCGC